>JAZSRN010000053.1:0-84898 GCA_045538535.1 Candidatus Gastranaerophilaceae bacterium
CACCCAATAGGGCGTAAACCCGCTCTACGCTTGGATTGCCCCCCCCCCGTAGGCGCAAATGCAGTCATAGCAAGGGTTTCGGGCAATTTTGAACCCCAGACTTTTTCAATGAAATCTATGTACATACTATCCATAAGCATATTTTTCATGTTCCCAATATATCAAATTTTTTAACAAATATCAAGCACATTTTTAAAATCGATATCGTTTATAATAACACATAAACCAATGTAAACAATTAATACTAATAACAAAAAAAATTTTGTTCAAACTTTATATATCTATGGAACTTAAAACATCCTCATTACAAAAGAACAATTTAGCATTTTCTTCTTTGTGCAGTCCTATAAAGCCTCGAATATTAAAATTAGGAAATGAAATTATTCATCTGCAAGAAGAAACCGATGCCTTTGTAAACCGGAACAAAAACACGTCAGAACTAACAAAATTCTTTTTAGATAATTTTATCGATGGTTCAATTAACCCCCGAATAAAAAAACTCCAAAGCCCTTGGAACATTATCGATTATATCAGATGTTTTGTTGCATACCAAAAAGCCTACAGAGAATGCTTCAAAAGAGACTACGGGCGCACAACCATACTAACCGCAAGAAACAAAGATGGTCAACTTGTCGGTGCAATTATAACCAGACCTTTTGAAGTATACAAACAGCTCAACGAGCCTAACACTCGCTATATAGATTCTGTTGCGGTTGATAAATACTATCGAGGGAATAATTTAGGCAAAACGCTTATAAACATATCTGAATCAATAGATAACGATTATTTTACAGACACATTTCTCACCTCTATGTTAACTGCAGTAAAATTTTACAAAAAATTAGGTTTTGAAACAATATCAGAAACAAATAGTATTAATAAACAATTTTTGAAAAAACTAACCCAATACCGTCCTGATTATAAGATTGATATGCTCCCTATGCAACACAGAATTAATCCTTCAAAAACTCATTGGCTGAACCGATTAAATTTAGATACCAATAACCATTAACAATTTGAGCAATAAAATCTATTTACTTATATAAAAAAATAATGTATAATATAGCTAACAAATACTAGGAGAGAAATGAGCGGAAATTTTCACAAAAGCAGTAATTCAACATCAAAGATGATAATGTCCGGCACAGAAACGGTTATATTAAATGCAAAAACACAGCAGCTGATTTTGTCTGTACATGAACAAGTTAAAGATTTTTTAATAAAAGTGAATTATGATGCCATTGAGATTTTAAATTACATTATCTCTAAAGATACGCCGGTTTGCCAAATCAAAGATGCACCGCAAAAACTCAAAAAACTTGGTTTAGAAGAAGGCTTAATTTTTGAACTAAGCGGATTTCAAGCGCTACAACTAAATTTAATGCTAAAAGCCGGTTTTAGATTTTCAACTATTCCATTATTTGTTTTAGATAAAAAACCAGTTGCTCCGTTTACGGTTTTTCATGATTTTTACAAATGGTACTCATATAAAAAGAATTTGCCAGGCTTTGACAGAGAATCTCAAAGACTTTTTAGGTTAAGTTTGATCAACCCAAATGCTATAAATATGTCAAAATTAACCCTAGACCAACTTGCTGGACTTCAAGAGGCAATTAAACGAGATCAAGAAGCAACTGATTTTACTATAGCAATTATTAAAGAACAAGAAGCGGCACAAGCGTTAAAAGAGAAGGGCGAAAGCAAAGCCTAATCTTTTTTCTTCAAAGCTTCAGAAAGCGCTTTTTCCAATACTTCTATTTTGTTTTCAAGCACTTTTACCTTGTCATCACCGGCAATTGAATTTATTGATGCTTTTTCTAACTCACGATAATAAGCTTCGGCCTTAATTTTTTGTGCACGATAAAGCCCTATTGAATAACACAAACCAAAAATAAACCCTAACGCACTAATAACAATAACAACCCACATCAAAACAGTTTGTGCACTAAATCCAAGCAACGGAATCTCTATTTGTACCGGAACATTTTTATTGACATAACCAAAATATATCAATGATGTTAGTGATAATATCGAAAGTAAATTCAAAATAGTTCTCATAACTTTAATCCTTATTTTCCAAATACTTCAAAACCTTCGAGATTTTTTCATCAGGTTCTATTTGCAACTCTATTATCTCATCATAAAAAGGTTTTGTAAACTTTAAATAATAAGATTGTAACACCTGTTCATCAGTCTTGACTTTACCTTGTCCGGCACCATACAAACTATCATTATAAATCGGATGATTTTTTGCAGACATGTGAACTCTTATCTGATGCGTTCTTCCCGTAACTAGAGTTAATTCAACATACGTAGCCTCTTTAAAACGTTTTAAAACTTTCAAAAGCGTAAGACTTTCTTTGCCGTCTTGTCTTACCGACATTTTATGGGGCTGAGTAATACTTCTTCCTATAGGAAATTCAATCCGGTCTTCCTCAAGCGGATAAATTCCTTTAACAATTGCTCGATATTTTTTAGTCAACCGATGATTTTTTATTAATTCAGACAGATATCTATGCGCATCATTATTCTTTGCAATCATCAAAAGTCCAGAGGTATTCCTATCAAGCCTATGAACAATACCGTACCTTAGATTTCCGTTCAAATCCGACAAATTTGAACCATATTTATAAAGAAGTGCATTTACAAGCGTATTTTCAAATTCCAATGACGTTGGATGTGTAAGCATACCTGAAGGCTTGTTTACAACCGCCATATTCTCATCTTCATAAACCACATCTAAAGGTATATTTTGCGCAGCTATAACAATTTCTGAAGACTCTTTGAAGTCATACTCAATACTATCACCTTCTTTTAATTCGAAAGAAGGTTTTACCTTTTTGGCATTAACTTTTACCTCTCCGGCTTTTATGGCTGCTTGAACTTTTGAGCGCGAAACACCGGATACTTCAGCCAAAAAAGTATCTATTCTCTTAAATTCATCATTTTCATCAACTACAACTATCATTTTGACTTTTTCAATATTATGATTACGATAAGGAAAATTACACCTATATTTATTAATATATCTGAAATATTAAATACCGGAAAATCTACAAAATTAAGTTTAAAGAAATCCCGAACAAATCCATAAATTATTCTTTCATGCATATTTCCGGCAATTCCAGCTGATAGAATTGAGATATAAAAAAGTTCAACCAACTTTAAAGCTCGAATATGATTAACGATATACACACAAATTAAAGTTAAAATTGATGCTGATAAAATAATTAACAATTCAGTTGCATTATTTAACAAATTAAACGCAGCGCCCGTATTTTTCACATAGGTTAACTGAAACACCGCGTTATTAATACCGAAGTAATGAGATGATAGATAATTTGATGCTAACAAATCAAAATACATAAACATAGCAAAACAAACGACAAAAAACAAATATTTACTAAAGTTTTGCATCCTCAGCCTCCATATTAATCATTTTGTTTTCTGGAACAACATTAACTCTACTCATTATAAATGCCGCACCACTCATTACAACTTTTGTTTGCCCATCTTCTTCATAAGCTCGAGAGGTAGCAACCGAAGCGATATTATATTCATTCACATTATCAGAATTCGCAAGAAAAATTCGTTCCAAAATATTGTCATCCGGCAACAAACGGAACGACTCTTCCGCCTTTTTTTGTGGATAAGAAATTGTTTCGCGACTAATCGCAACAACTGCCATCACATTTTCCGGCACATCTACAACCAAAGATGAAGTATAATAATTGCCCGCAGCAATTTGTTTAGGTGTATTTAGATGTATATCTATATATCTTGCATCTCCATACTTTAATGCAGAAATTTCATCTAAAACATTCTCAGATTTTATTTTCCAACCTTGAGAAGTTTTCTCAAAATAGTAAATACATTTTGAAGTAGAATATAACTCCCCAACAACTTTAACATCTGCCACCACATCATAGGCAACCGCAATAGCTTTTTCATCTACAACCGCCGTTGCAAATTTACCTTGAACGTTGATTGCCCGAATTTTTGCGCTATAAGTTATGTCCGGATAAACATTCCACGTATCTTCAACGAGTTTAAAATAGACATCCTTATTGAAACCATCATTATTAACAAAATCATTTGCATAAAGTTCAGAAAGTCCAACTATATTTTGTTTATTTACAAAATCCAACTGCGCATGCAAAAGTGTACGAACTTCTTTTTCCTCTTGTTTTAATTGTTTTTCATAAGAGTTAGAGTCATCCCAAAACCTCAAATCAAAAGCATTTGCTTCCGTATTTGCATTTATTAAACCAACAATCAAAAACAATATTATAACAATTATCTTTCTCATAATACAAATTATATCCAAAATATTAAATTTAACATAATACAAAAAGATTATTTAATAAAAAAGATGAGGGAATTTCCTCATCTTTTTTATTCCAAATTTATTATTAATAAGTCATTTCCCAATTATCGTTGAGCAATTTGCCAAAACATCCCCATAGTCCGTCCGAACTATCTGAATTGCATTGGTTCTCAAACAAAGTATTTCTGTCATCAAAGGAAAGCGGAGCCGAAGTAGCTGCATCTTTATAGTCATCTATAGCACCGTTTTCATAAACGGCCATAAAAAATACATCACGCCCTAAGACATTCGGACCCTTTTTGCCATTTGTATCAACAAAGATATTAAAGCGCTTGTCACCACTTTGGTCATAAAGAGGACGAACAACTGCGCCACTTGCAAGCGCATAATAATTTTGAGCAGTTCTATCTGTCATAAAATTGGTATCTTTATTAATTTTAATATATTCAGCATTTGGCGCTAAACATTGAGTTGAATCTCCGGAACAATCGGTTGTAACTTTAAAATAATTTTTTATCCAATTATTAAGCGCTGTCTGACTTGTTAACCCAGCTGCAAAAAGAGTATTACCGTTATTATCTGTCATAAC
This sequence comes from Candidatus Gastranaerophilaceae bacterium, assembly GCA_045538535.1. Lineage (GTDB taxonomy): Bacteria > Cyanobacteriota > Vampirovibrionia > Gastranaerophilales > Gastranaerophilaceae > RUG14219. Next base: position 4,917 of record JAZSRN010000053.1, read on the forward strand.
TTGTTGTACAGCTTGCGTAGTTTCATTATACACTTTGTGCAAAGTTGTAACATAGGCTTGTTGCTGATAATTGTTCATTAACGTAGGAACCGTTAATGCCGAAATTACTCCGATTATGCCTAGTGTTATAAGTATTTCCGCCAAAGTAAACGCTTGTTTGAAAGTATAATTTTTCATTTTGCTATTTTTTCTCCTTACCGATACGTTTATAGTAATCTTCAATAAAACCGGTATTAAACTTGCCGCTAATAAAAACTTCATCTTCAACAATCGCTTGATGAAACGGAATTGTAGTTTCAATACCTGTCACAACATATTCCTTCAATGCACGATACATTCTTCTACGGGCTTCATTTCTAGTACGTCCCCAACATATCAATTTCCCAATCATTGAATCATAATATGGCGGAATTGAATAATCTTGATAAGCATGAGAATCCACACGCACACCAAACCCACCCGGTGTAACATAACCGGTAATTTTGCCCGGATTTGGCATAAAATCTTTGTCCGGATTTTCTGCGTTAATACGACATTCAATAGCATGGCCTCTCAAAACTATGTCATCTTGTGTGAAGTCTAATTTTTCACCAGAAGCAACAAGAATTTGTTCTCTTACCAAGTCAACATTAGAAATCATCTCTGTAACACAATGTTCAACTTGTATACGAGTATTCATTTCCATAAAATACCATTTACCATCGTGATCAAGCAAAAATTCACAAGTACCAGCACCTTCATAATTGATAGCCTTAGCTGCTCTAACCGCCGCAGCACCCATTTGCTTACGAGTTTCAGCATCTATTGCCGGAGAAGGCGCCTCTTCCAATAATTTTTGGTGACGTCTTTGGATAGAGCAATCTCTTTCACCCAAATGAACAACATTACCATATTGATCAGCCAAAATTTGCACCTCAATGTGACGAGGATTTTCCAAAAATTTCTCGGCATAAATATCTGGATTTCCGAAGAAATTTTGAGCTTCTTGTTGGCAAAGGCTCATATTTGATTCAACTTCATCATCACTGCGAACAATACGCATACCTTTACCGCCTCCACCAGCAGTAGCTTTCAAAATTATAGGATACCCAGCTTTTTTAGCAAAATCTTTAATTTCTTGAGGGGTTCTCAATATTCCGGTGCCCGGAGTTACTGGAACATTGTTATCAATCATTGTTTTACGAGCAGTTGCCTTATCACCCATTTTGCGCATAGCTTGCGCGGAAGGGCCAATAAATTTTATACCATGCTCGTCACAAATATCGACAAAATCTGCTCTTTCAGACATAAATCCATAACCCGGATGAATAGCATCAGCACCCGAGACGAGCGCAGCAGATATAATAGCCGGAATACTCAAATAACTCTCCGAACTCTTCGCAGGTCCTATACAATAAGCCTCAGTTGCAAGCCTTACATGTAATGAATTTGCATCAGCTTGAGAATATATTGCCACTGTCGGAATACCAAGTTCTCTACACGCTCTTATAATTCTTACCGCAATTTCACCGCGGTTTGCTATTAATACTTTTTTAAACATTTTATCTATCCCTAAAAATATTAAGGAGCTTAATAACATAAGCCCCTTAATTACTAATTAATATTATTCAACATACATCAAAACTTGACCGAATTCAACGGGTTGCCCATCCGCAACACAAATTTCGGTAACTTTGCCGGCAAACTCAGCCTCGATTTCATTCATAAGCTTCATTGCTTCAATGATACAAACTTTTGCACCTTTACTAATTTCTTGACCAACTTTTACGAAAGGTTCAGCGTCCGGAGACGGTGCCGCATAGAACGTACCAACCATTGGCGAAGTAATAGCATTTCCTTTATGTGCTTGCATAGGCGCTGCAGCTTCCACAACGGCAGCAGCCGGTGAAACCGCCGCAACTGACGGAGCAGCAACAGAAGGTGCTATAGTAGTCACTTCCGGCAAATCCTTTCTTAATGTAATAGCTTGATCGCCATCTTCAAGAGAAATTTCCGTCAATGAAGTATCCGTTAAAACTTTTGCAAGTTTTTCTATATATCCAACATCAAAATTCATGTTATTTACCTTTCCGGATAAAACTTATGCTCTATCCAAATATTCATTTGTACGAGTATCAACTCTTATTTTGTCTCCGTTAGAAACAAAGAACGGAACGTTTACAACTGCACCGGTTTCCAAAGTTGCAGGTTTAGTACCGCCTTGTGCCGTATTACCTTTTTCAGCAGGAGGAGTATCAACAACTTCTAACACAACGTGCGCCGGAATATCCACGCCGATAATTCTTCCGTTATGCATCATGATTTGAACAATCATATTTTCTTTTAAATATTTCAAACCATCACCAATTTGACTAGCAGTTACTTGGATTTGTTCATAAGATTCATTATCCATCATAACGTACTCAGCACCTTCTTGGTATAAATATTGCATTTCACGTCTGTCCAACATTGCTTTTCCAACTTTTTCACCGGCTCTGAATGTTTTTTCAACAACTTGTCCGGTAACAACGTTTTTAAGTTTTGATCTTACGAAAGCTGCACCTTTACCCGGTTTTACGTGTAAAAATTCAACAACTGACCATAATCCGTTGTCTAATTCAAGAGTTAAACCTGTTTTTAAATCATTTACTGAAATCATATCTTTCCCCTTTATATTCTAGTATATAATGTCTCTTTTTATGTTTAATATAGCACAAATATCCCAATTTAACAAATGATGTTTAAAAGTATTAAGCTATAACCCGTGCACAAACTCTTCCACACCATCTGCAATAGCCTTTACTACAGCATTTTGAAACTCCTCTTGTTCCATATTCCAATTATCTTCAGGGTTAATCAAATACCCCACTTCAATAAGAACACTTAGAGCCTTTGTATTGCGCACAACCGCAAAACTCTGCTGGCGAACTTTGTCATCACAAAATCCCGTTGCTTTGGTAACACTTTTCAAAATCGTATCTGCCAAAGGTTTTGCTTGATTATAGTAATAATAAATACTCATGCCGGAATGCCGATTTGGATCATAACCATCTGGAAGAGCATTTCCATGAATACTCACAAATATAAATGCGTCCTTATCCTTTGCAAACTGGACACGCTCATTTAAACCTACAAAATTATCATTATCCCGAGTTTGAAAAACTTTTGCACCACGAATTTCAAACTCTTTAGCTAATTTTTTTGCCAAATACAAATTAAAATCTTTTTCTTTCAATCCGGAGCATCCAATTGCTCCAATTTCATGCCCACCATGACCGGCATCAACAACAATTTTAATATTATCTAACGCACTTTCTGGACTCAATTTAAAAGGTTTTCTAACCTTTAAAACTAATTTGTTCTCATCATAACCACATTCATAACCTAGTGCACCATAATCAAAAAACGGATTCAATTCAAAATAACCTTTTTGATTGTCAATATCATATATAAACAATTTAAAAGGCTTTTGCACAACCTTAAACGGAACTTTTTTATCTAAAGTAAATTCATAAACATCAAACTCATCATTTTCAGACGAAATAAAATCCAAAATTTTTGCCGGTAAAAATTCTTGCGTTGAAATTTCCACCACATTTTTGCCTACCCAACCAACCTCATCGCCTAAGAGTTTTACCTTATAAAAAAAACCGTATTCACCAATAATTTCGAGTTCTACACCTTCTTGCAAATGAGTAATTCGATTAATCCCATAATCTTGCGCCGTTGTACGTAACGGTACGTTATCAGCTACAATTATACCTTTGATTGGTTTATCGTAAGGTATAAACTCTTTTACAGCTATAACATCATTTAATTTTACTTTAGGTTTTGTTATTTCAAAATTTTTTATTTCATCACCGGATTTAACAGTAAAAGAATTAACACCTTCCTCTAACTCAACGACATGCGCAAAATTGCCACTTGAATGAACTTTTACAACATCTTGATTGATAAACAAAGGAACATCCACATCCGTATTCCCTATGAAAAATGTAGAATTAGCATAAACCGTTGCTTTTTCATTTTTTGGATATACGACCTCAACCCCCCGAACAGGAAGGATTACAACTAATAAACTTATTATCAATAAAACTTTTCTCATAATAAGATTATATTTATAACTAATTATTCGGTCAAAATTTTACAAAATATATAGTTAAATAAATTTAATATTTCATTTTTTTACTTGTCCTTATGCTAAAATATTTATAATAACGGGAGAGGATTAAAATGAAAGAGCGCAAAGCTTTAAATAATAACAAACCAGAACAACGCATCAAACGTTTTGAAAATACCATAGTAGTACTAAATAAAGCATTTTTATTATTAGCTATTTCGCTTTTCGTTTATTTGTTTTTTATCCAAGTTGTAGACCTAAAAAAATATCGTGCACGCGCAAAAAGCCAACGTGTTGGTGTAATCTTTTCTATGCGCGGCGACATTCTTGATAGAAATGGTTTAACACTTGCTACCGACAAAGTTTTTTCAGATGTATACGCACACAAAGAACTTTACGAAAACAAACCTGAAAGAATGGAAGAAATCGCGGAAAAACTAGCACCTTTACTAAATATGACGAAAGCAGAATTATTACAGAAACTCAAAAAGCAAGGTCCCGTTATAACGTTAAAAAAAGATTTGGATAAAACCACAGCAAAAAAAATACGTGAGCTTGAGATGCGCGAAATAAGTTTGGGTAAAAAAAATACTCGAGAATATCCTCAAGGCACGCTTGCTGCGCACGTATTAGGATATTACAATTTTGATGCGGATATAGCAAACGGTGTCGAATATACTGCCAAAGATAGACTTGAACATATAGTTAATACGGTAAAACTCCAAAAAACCCGAGATGGAAACATTATTTACGATTTTACAACCGACCCGGTCGCAACGACAACAAACCCTAAGGGTGAAAACATAACTCTCACTATCGATGCTGCAATCCAACATATTTGCGAAAAAGAAATCGAAAAAATGGTAAAAGAAAAAGATGCACTTCGCGGAACGGTTTTGGTTATGAACCCTAAAAATGGCGAAATTCTTGCATTGGCAGTTTATCCGACTTATGACCCAAACAACTACAAAAAAGCAAGTGCGCTACAAATGAAAAACTGGACGCTTACAGATGTATTTCCTCCTGGTTCAACATTCAAAACCGTTACAGTTGCAAGCGCAATGGATTTAGGAAAAATCAACGAAAAATCTACGGTTTTAGATACCGGCAAAATTCAACTTGGAAACTTTATAATCAAAAATTATGACTATGACAAACATCCTTATCCCGGCAATATTTCATTGGAGTATTTATTTGAACACTCCAGTAATATTGGCTCAATAAATATTGCCAAAATGATGACTCCTTATGAATTTTACGAAATGCTCAAAAAATTCGGTTTCGGAACAAAAACCGGAATTGATTTACCTGGTGAATCTCAAGGGTTGTTACCTTATTGGGCTCATTGGGATAAAGGAATTCACACAACAATGGCGTACGGTTACGGAACATCTGTTACCGCAATACAAATGGCATCAGCAGTTTCAGCGTTAGCAAACAACGGCGTTCGCGTAACTCCGCATATAATCAAATACAGTCCGGAAGAAGCTGAAAATAAAATTCAAAAAGTACAAGTTGTAAAACCTGAAACCGCCCAAGCCGTAACCAGACTTCTTGTTGCCAGCGTTAATAACGGAAAATCCGCCGTTAAACTGGAAAAATACAACGTTGCAGCAAAAACCGGGACCTCAAGAAAGCCCAAAGAAAATTCTTCAGGCTATACTCCATACACATACACTTCAACAATCGGTTATTTTCCGGCCGAGGATCCTCAAGTGCTAGTATATGTAATGGTTGACAGTGCAAAGAATGGTGCGATTTGGGGTAACACAGTTGCAGCTCCGGTATTCCACGAAGTTTGTACTCAAGTTGCACGAATATTGAACTTAAAACCGGACAAAATTCCGGCAAAAAAGACATCAAAAACTAATTAATAGGAGAATATAAAATGAAATTAGATGAATTAATCGAACATCTTGACTATAAGGACCTTATAAACTTTAAAAATATAGATGTTACAGGAATTTCATACAATTCCAAAACCACAAAACCCGGAGATATTTTTATCTGCTTGACCGGAGAATACACTGACGGACACGAGTACGCAAATGATGCAATTACAAACGGAGCAGTAGCATTTCTTGTAGAGAAAAAGTTGGATATAGATAAAAAATTCCCTCAAGTTGTAGTTAATTCAACCAGACATAAAATTGCCGATATTGCGGACAGATTTTATTCAAGCCCTTCAAAAGGGATTAATTTAATTGGAATTACCGGTACAAACGGCAAAACAACCGTAACGCACCTTATCCAAAAAATTCTCGAAGAAAACGAGCAAAAATGCGCATTAATTGGCACTTTAGGGTATAAATTATCGTCAAAAAGCGAATATAGAGACGCAAAACATACAACACCGCAATCTCCTGAATTACAAGCCACTTTGAGAATGATTAAAGATGTTGAAAAAATTGATAACGTTGTTATGGAAGTAAGTTCGCACGCACTTGAACAAAACCGCGTAGGCGGATGCGATTTTAATGGTGCAGTTTTAACAAATCTAACACAAGACCACCTTGATTACCACATTACAATGGATAATTATTTCGCAGCTAAAGCTATGCTTTTTACAAATTTGAAATTTGACGACGAATTGACACACAACTCTCAACCGTATGCCGTTATAAACGCTGATGACGAATACGCAGACAGATTTTTAAATGCTATTCCTCAAGGAATAAGAGTGTACACATACGGAGTTAAAAAGTCGGCAGATATAACAGCAAAAAACATTAAATTTTCTCTAAACGGAGCAGAATTTACTTTATCAATCCTAGATAAAGAATACAACGTTAATCTTCACATGAACGGAATGTTTAGTGTATATAACGTCTTGGCGGCAATAAGTGCAGCATTGGCAATGAATATTGACATCAGCATTGCACTAAAAGCATTAGAAAATGTCAAAGGTGTTGCCGGAAGGTTTGAGGTGGTATCTAAAAAACCGCTTGTAATAGTCGATTATGCACATACACCGGATGGGCTTGAAAACGTCTTAAAATCAGCACGAGAAATTACCCCTACAGATGGTAAATTAATTTGTTTATTCGGCTGCGGAGGGGATAGAGACGCAACAAAACGCCCAAAAATGGGTGCTATTGCTGAAAAACTATCCGACAAAATAGTTATCACGAGTGACAACCCTCGCAGTGAAGACCCTCAGACTATTATTACAGACATAATTGCCGGACTAAAATCAGTTAACACTGAAAACGTAATTGTAGAACCGGATAGAGGTTCTGCTATTGCTTTACTAAAAAATATTGCAGCTAACAATGATGTAGTTTTGATTGCGGGCAAAGGTCACGAAGATTATCAAATCTTAAAAGACAAAACTATTCACTTCGACGACAGAGAAGAAGCTCGAAAAGTCTTTGAAGTTTCCGTAATATAAATTTGAAAGGTTCCTTTAATGAAAACAAAACTTTTAATAGAACAACACTTTCACGGATGCTTTGGTATTGATTTCAATAAAGCATCCGTAGATGACATCTTGTTTTTATCAAAAGAAATAATAAAATACGGAATTGGCGGAATATTTCCGACCATAGTTACAGACAATATCAACAACATCAAAAATGCAATTGCAACAATTAAAAAAGCCCAAAAACTACAATCACCCAATATGGCAAAAATTTTGGGTGTACATTTAGAAGGTGTCTTTCTTAACCCCCAAAAAAAAGGAATTCACAATTGTGAACATTTCCTAAAACCTTCAATTGAAAACTTTAAACTTGTTGAAGATGAAATTATAAAAATCGTAACGATTGCCCCTGAATTAGCAGATACAGACATCTTTGAATACTTGCAAAATAAAAATATAAAAATTCAAGCCGGTCACTGCTTAGGGGCAGAGTTATCGCACTGCACCGGTGTAACACATTTGTTTAACGCAATGGATGGAATATCTCATAGAGGACAATCCACCGCCCTTTCGGCCTTAACTAATGACAATATTTACACAGAAATTATCGCGGACGGTATTCATGTTTCTGACGAAGCTTTAAAACTAGTGTTCAAATCAAAACCTACAGACAAAATCATTCTAATAAGCGACTGTCTGCCTTGTACAAAATCAAATAACGAGAAAACTGAATTTATTTTCGCGGATGAAAAAATATTCTATGACGGTCAACGCGCAACATCAAAAAACGGAACGCTTGCCGGAAGTACACAGTTACTACCTAACATAATAAAACGTTTACATTCAATCGACCTTTTTAATCCGCAATACATAAATAATCCGTATGTCTACCATAATATAGACTTAGCCGGAACAATAGAATGGGATGAAAACTTTAACATTATCGAGGTTAAAAATGAAAAGTGATAATATAAAAAAGGGATTAGCAAGAACACCACATCGCGGCTTGTTAATGGCAACCGGTGTTACTAAAAACAATATGAAAGCACCTTTTATTGGGATTGCAAGTTCATTTTCCGACTTAGTACCCGGCCATATTGGGATGCGAGATTTGGAAAGACAAATTGAAAAAGGAATCCATACTGGCGGCGGACAAGCATTTGTGTTCGGAGTCCCGGCAATTTGCGACGGAATCGCAATGGGGCACGACGGAATGCGTTATTCTCTACCATCGAGAGATTTAATAGCAGATTGCGTGGAAAGCGTTGCTGCAGCTCATCAACTCGACGGCCTTGTACTCCTTTCAAATTGCGACAAAATTACTCCGGGAATGCTAATAGGCGCTTTACGACTAAATATACCTTGTATCGTTGTAACCGCGGGACCTATGTTAGACGGCGAATGCATGCACCATCACAAATTAACAATGGTTACCGGATCTTTTGAAGCTGTAGGAAAATTCAGAAAAGGTGAAATCTCAGAAAAAGAATTGCTGGAAATGGAAGAAGCATCTTGCCCTTCAGCAGGCGCTTGTCAAGGAATGTATACCGCAAACACAATGGCTTGTTTGACAGAAGTTTTGGGCATGAGTTTACCGTATTGCGCATCAGCATCTGCAGTTTCAGCCCAAAAACGCCGCATAGCGTTTGAATCCGGCATTAGAATTGTTGAAATGATAAAAGAAGACATTAAACCTTCGGATATCATTACTCGTGAAAGTATGCGCAATATGATTACGGCGGATTTGGCCCTCGGCGGCTCGACTAATACGTTCTTACACACTCTTGCAATTGCTAATGCGGGCAATATAAATATTACGCTCGATGACTTTGACGAACTGAGCCGTAAAATCCATCAAATAGTAAAAATTAACCCGTCTTCAACCTTAACAATGACTGATTTTCACTACGCGGGAGGCATACCAGCAGTATTGAAATCGTTAAATTCCAAATTAAATAACTGTCCAACAGTTAGTGGGAATTTCACTCAAGAAATTGCAAATAATGCTCAGATTAATACGGAGATTATACCACTTTATGAAAATTCAACATACACAAAAGCCGGCTTAAGTATTTTATACGGCAATCTTGCAAAAGGTGGTTGTGTAATAAAAACTTCTGGTGTTGATTCAGATTGCTACGAATTTGAAGGAAGTGCCAAAACTTTCGATAGCGAAGAAGACGCAATGAAGGCATTAGAAAATGACGAAATCAAAGAAGGCGATGTTATTGTTATACGTTATGAAGGACCAAAAGGAGGACCAGGCATGCGCGAAATGCTTGCACCTACCTCTCTTTTAGTCGGTAAAGGTTTAGGTAAAAAATGTGCGCTGATTACAGACGGAAGATTTTCTGGCGCAACAAGAGGCATTTGTGTAGGCCATATAGTCCCTGAAGCAGCACAAGGGGGCGAAATTGCATTGATAAAAAATGGTGATAAAATAAAAATAAATATAAATGACAACTCTATCGAACTATTAGTTTCAGAAGCAGAACTCGAGCTTCGTCGCAAAAACTTAAAACCATTTGAATTAAAATGTAAATCGGGCTATTTGGCTAAATATGCAAAAAATGTACAAGATGCTTCACATGGAGCAATAGTCTAAGTAACAATATAATTATTAAGTAAAGTAAAAGTAGTAATAATTCCTACTTTACAAAATTAAAAAATTGTAGTATTATATTTTTGTAGAGACATGACACAAAAACACGAAAGGTGGTAAAAGATGGCGAAATTTGTATGTACAGTATGCGGATGGTCAACAGAAGCAGATGTTGCACCAGAAAGATGTCCTTTATGTGGCGCAACAACTTTTAGAGAAGTTGGCGGCGGCGAAAAAACCTATGCTTGCGAACATAAAATTGGAGATGGCAAAGTTGACGACGCAGAAATTATGGAAGGTTTAAGAGCACACTTCAACGGCGAATGTACAGAAGTAGGCATGTATCTTGCAATGTCTAGAGTTGCTGAAAGAGAAGGATACCCAGAAATTGCAGAAGCATATAAAAGATATGCATTTGAAGAAGCAGAACACGCTGCAAAATTCGCGGAACTTCTTGGCGAAGTTGTAACTGATTCAACAAAGAAAAACCTAGAACTTAGAGCGGATGCTGAACACGGCGCTTGCGAAGGCAAATTGGCTATCGCAGTGCGTGCAAAACAATTAGGCTATGATGCAATTCATGATACAGTTCACGAAATGGCAAAAGACGAAGCTCGTCATGGAAAAGGTTTTGACGGATTATTGAAAAGATATTTTTCATAAACTACGGAAACTAATATTACAAACAAACGGCGTTGGAGAAATCCAACGCCGTTTTAACATATAAAAAAATAAAACTAAATTCTATTGTGCCAAACTCCGCCTCGTCTATCAACAAAAGCATCGTAACAAGACCAAAATCTAAAAATACCTGTCAAACCAAGTACAGCGTGTGTAACGTTCTTGTCAACCGGATTGTCTAACATCAATTGCCCCAACCCTGGCCAAATTAGCAACGAAACCGCTGCTGCACCTACTGATTTGCCGGAAACTTTACCCGGAGTACCTTCGGTACCGCCCGCCATAACCGGAGTAGCGGTTAATATTAAACCTAACAACAAAGTTAATACTAAAACTTTTTTCATATTTAACTTCCTTTCCTTAAAGATTTACTAACTCTTTTACTTCTTTACGTTTAATTTTTCTCGTTGTAGTTTTTGGTAACGCGTCTTTTCGAACTACAATTGTTCCCGGACGTTTATAAGATGTCAATTGATTACATAATAACTTAACATCATCTTTTACCATTTTAACCAAAGTTTCCTCATCGTATTTTGCAAACAAATGTTCATGCGGGATTACTACAGCAACAACTTCTTCGGTTCCACCTTTTGCCCCAAAAGTTCGTGAATAACCAAACACGCAAGTTTCGGCAACATATTGACTTTTTTCAATAACTGATTCAACTTCTTCAGGGAAAACCTTTTTACCACCGGATAATACAATCATATTTTTAATTCTACCGGTAATAAAAATATGTCCATCTTTATCAATCTTGGCAATGTCACCGGTATGCAACCATCCATCTTCATCGATAGTTTCAGCAGTAAGTTCAGGTTGATTGTGATAACCCTTCATCACAGAAGGCCCTCTCAATTGCAATTCGCCGGTTTCTTTATCAATACGAGACTCAAAATGCGGTAACGGACGACCAACCGAAGCCAAGATATTTCTCTTATCGTAATTTACAGACACAACCGGACTTGTTTCTGATAAACCATAACCTTGGTAAACTTTAATACCGATTCGCTCAAAAAATTGTCCGACGTTAACATCTAATGGCGCACCTCCCGAAATACAACCGATAAAATGTCCGCCAAATTTGTCATGAATCTTTTTGAATAAGAGTTTTTTAATACCGTATGACGGAATAAATTTTGCTAAATGATACATGAATTTAAAGATCATTTTAGTTGCTTTTGGCGCTTTTTCCAGTTCATTTTCAATACCCGCCTTTAATAACTTCAAAAATGCAGGAACAACAATCATAAACTCAATTTGTTTTTCTGTCATTATGCTAAGTATATCTTTAGGTTTAAGACTTTGGGTATAATAAACCGAAAATCCGAAATTCAAGAATGTTGAGAAACCAACTGTCATCTCAAACAAGTGATTCATCGGCAAAATAGACAAAACTTTTACTTCTCTATCGTTTAAAATTTGTTTTAACGCAAAGGTTAAATCCTCTAATTGTGCCATCATGTTTGAAAAAGATATTTCAACACCTTTAGGAGCACCAGTAGTACCGGAGGTATAAATAATAAACGCTGTAGATTTAGAACTTCTATGACGCCATTTAGTTTCATATTTATCCGGCAATTCATAAATATTCTTCAAATCAGTATATTTAGAATGTTCATCCATTGTGATAATTTCTCTTATTGAAGGAATTGATTTTTGAAGTTCTTTTGCGGTTTCAACGAACTGCTCAGATACCAACATAACTGTTGGTTCACAATCTTTCAATATTGATGTTAATTCATAGATTGTAAGTTTAATATCCAACGGAACTGTAGTCATACCGGAAATGATAGACGCAAAAACACACGCACCATATTCAGGTTTTGACTCCGAAAGAATTGCTAATCTTTCACCTTTTTTAACCTCCATATCATTAATCAAATGATACGCAAGCTTTCTGGACATAAGCCCTAAACCGCGGTATGTAAATTCTCTCCATCCAAAAGCACCTTTAATCCCAAGTGCCACTTTTTCGTAGTAAAATTCTGTCTTGTCTTGCAGTAACGACAATACGTTAGTTGATCTTAATCCCATAAATTTCTCCATATATCCACTAAACTTATAATGTTATTTTATTATCCGCAATACAAAAAGTCAACATTTTAAGCTTTTTTCAACTTTTTTGTGTTAAAATTAGTTCACAAGAGAAGAAATAAGGATTATTATGAAAAAAGTTTATATTGAAACACTAGGTTGCCAAATGAACAAATCAGATTCTGAAAGAATGCTCGGGATGTTATATCACTTTGGTTACGAAGAAACAACAACCGCTGAAGATGCAGATTTACTAATGATTAACACTTGCTCTATAAGACAGCTAAGTGAAGATAAAGCGTTCAGCCAAGTCGGCACTTGGGGACGTTGGAAAAAGCTTGGTAAAGATATAAAAATAGGTTTTTGCGGTTGCGTTGCACAACAAAAGGCTCAAGAGGTTTTGAAACGTGCGCCTTATGTAGATTTTGTTATGGGGACTCATAAACTTTATTCACTCCCTGAGATTATAAAAAGAGTGGAAAATGGAGAACGGGTTTGCGAATGCGAAGAAACACATCTTGTAAATGAAGACAAAGATAATGAATTCAAAATTATGCGCGTAAAATCTACTAACGCTTGGATACCGATAACTGAAGGTTGCAATAATTTTTGTACATACTGTATTGTACCGTACACAAGAGGTCGTGAACGTTCACGTGCACCCGAAACAATCATCAAAGAGGCTAAAGATGCACTAAACGAAGGTTTCAAAGAAATTACACTACTGGGACAAAATGTTGATAGTTATGGCAAAGATTTTAAAGACAAAAACTATCGTCTGGCAAACCTTTTGAGAGACTTAAACGCACTTGAAGGCCAATTTAGAATACGTTTTGTAACTTCTTATCCTACAGACATTACGGATGAATTGATTGATACCGTTGTTGAACTGGATAAAGTTTGCGAATATTTCCATATACCTATGCAATCCGGTAGTAGCGAAGTACTAAAAAAAATGAATAGACGCTATGACCGAGAAACCTATGCAAAAATTGTTCGACACGTACGCGCAAAAGTTCCGGATGTAACAATTACAAGTGACTTTATTGCAGGCTTCCCAGGTGAAACCGAAGAACAATTTGTGGAAACATTAACTGCTATAGATGAATTTGAGCTTGATTATTCAAATGTAGCAGCTTATTCGCCAAGGGAAAAAACAGTTGCCGCAAAATGGGTCGACAAATATATTCCGGAAAACATAAAAGAAGAAAGATTTCAAAGATTAAACAACAAGGTTAAGGAAAACTGTTTGAAATCCAACCAAAAATTTGTCGGTAGAGAAATGGAAGTTTTAATCGAAAGCTTTTATGAGCATAAAGGTCAAATGATTAACACCGGCAAAACCAGAAATAATAAAACGGTTCATATCCCTTGTAAAACTGATTTGACCGGACAATTTGTAATGGTTAAAATCGTTGGTACAAAAACTTGGTATATGAACGGAGAGCTTTTAGAACAAATTTAAAACCCTAATCGAGAAAGCTTAACATTCGCAATAATTTATTGAAAAATAAGAGAAAACCTTTTAATATTTTAAGATAAAAGAGGTTTATATGGCAAATATTCAAAAACGTATTCTTATTGTTGATGATGATAATGAAATTAGGGATTTATTAGAGTTCGATATCGCACAAAGCGGCTATTTTGTTGATACTGCAAAGGACGGTTTAGAAGGCTTAAATAAAGCCCTTAACAATACTTATGACTTGATTTTATTAGATGTCATGATGCCCAAAATGAACGGTTTTGATGTTGCTAAAAATATTAGACAAGCAAAACTGGCAATTCCCATATTGATGTTAACGGCAAAAGGAACAATTGATGATAAAACCGAAGGTTTCGACTCCGGAGTTGATGATTATTTGGTAAAACCCTTCGATATTCAAGAAGTTCTGTTGCGAATAAAAGTATTATTAAGAAGAAATCAGATTGAAGATAAAAATTCACTTTCCGATGAAGTCTTGCAAGCTGGAGATATACAAATTTTTCCTGAAAGTTTAGAAACTGTGGTGGTAAACAAACGAACAAAACTTACCCCAACAGAATTTGAAATTTTATATTGCTTACTACAGCATTTTAACCAACCTGTAACTTTGGCAACACTACTGGATGAAGTTTGGGGATATGATAGCAACGAAGATGTCCGCATGCTTCGTGTTCACGTCGGAGGCCTTCGTAATAAAATTGAACCCGATCCGAAAAATCCAAAATATTTGCATACAGTTACAAATGTTGGTTATAAATTAACACCATTTAGCGGAGAATAGTTATATGGCTATAAAATTCAAATTACATAGATTAAAAATTGTCGAACAAATTGCGATAGTTTTTTTCTTTGCAGTACTTATTCCAATGTCGGTAAGCGGCTTTATCATCAACAATATTAACCAACAAGCAGTACGGGCACAATTAAGAGACTACGCCGTTTTAATCGCAAACGTTGTATCAGATGAAATTGATTTTTATACAGATAATGTACGTGACAGAGTTAATCAAATAGCTTCTGCACTCAAATTTTTCAACACAGATTCAGAAAAAAGAATTTATTTAAATTCCGTAATGCAAAAATTCGAAAATTGTAAAGGTTTTGAATTTGCCGAAACAAAAGAACAAGTAGAAGAATTAACGGAACAAAACAAACTAGAACATAAATCCACAGTTGCGGCCGTTATGGATGACGGTCGATATCTTGTGGTTGCATACGATCCTAGTTCTCTAAAAGATGAACTTTTCCATTCTCTAAAAGATGATTCTCGCCAAATTTATGTGCTAACTAATGAAGGAAAATTAATGGCAGAGCACAACTATACAGAGAAAGATTTCAAAAAAACTATGGCATTATTGCCAAAAAATCTCAAAACAAATGTTGCCGTAATATTTGGAGATGTAAAAAATCAACCGCTTGTTTATGTAAAAAAAACGGACCCTAAAATTACCATTATCGTCAATACTACAGAAAAAATAACAAATACCACTATTAACGAAGACAGAATAAAAATTATTCTCTCGATACTTGCTGCAATTTCTGTAATTTTTGGCGTTACACTAATTTACATCTTTTACTTGTATATTAACATAAGACAACTCTTCAAAGGTGTTATTGCAATTTCAAAGGGTAATTACGAGCGTCAAATAAGGCTTTTGACCAGTGCTTTTACGCCGTATGAAATCGTATTTCTTTCTAAAGAATTCAACAAAATGGCGGGCGAAATTCACAAATCATACCTCCAATTAAAAAGAAATAACAAAGAATTAAAACAACTAAACGAATTTCGCTCAAATTTAATTGATACGGTTAGCCACGAATTGAGAACACCATTAACAAGTATACAAGGCTATACTTCGCGTCTAATGCGTCAAGATATCGAAATCAATGAAGAAACAAAACAAAAATCGTTAAGAATCATTAAAGAGCAATCCGAAAGACTAAAACACTTGATAGAAGATTTACTGACAGTACCGGATATTGAAGGCATGCGCCTAAGAACAATTAGCGAATCAGTTTGGTTGCCGGAAGTTATGGAAGATGCCAGAATGCTTATAAGAAACAAACGAGCAATGGAATTTAACATTAATATCGATGAAAACTTCCCGCATCTTTTAGGTGATAAAAATCGACTTATACAAGTTTTTGTCAACTTACTTGAAAACGCTGCAAAATATGCCGATGAAAATACTACCATAAATGTAACGGCAAGATATGATGAAAAATTTGCAAAAATTCAAGTAAACAACCAATGCCCACAAATTCCACCTAAAAAACTCAACAAATTGTTCGAAAAATTTGTCCGCCTTGACGACAATACAACAAGAACAACCGGAGGAACAGGCTTGGGTTTGTTTATTGTTAAAGGATTAATTGAAGCAATGAACGGAAAAATAACGTTGAGGTCAACTTCTGAAATAGGTTTTTCGGCAGAAGTTACAATCCCTCTTGATACACAAAACGAGGTTCTTGCCTAATGGACTTTATGAAACAAGCAATAAATGCACTAAATTCTCAAGATAATTTTTCTGAAATTCCGGTATGCGCAATTATTACAAAAAATAACGAAATTATTGCTATAGGTTTTAATCATAAAGAAAGTAAAAATGATGTTACATCACATGCCGAAATTGAAGCATTAAGGCTTGCTTCACAAAAACTCGGCAGATGGCGTCTTGAAGATTGCGAAATGTACGTCACTCTAGAACCATGCCCTATGTGCGCTTGGGCAATAATTCAATCACGAATTAAAACCGTTTACTTCGGCAGTTACGATGAACTCTATGGCGGATTAATGTCAAAGTTGAATCTTCGACAACTCGGAAACTCAAAACTGAAAGTTTACGGCGGGATAATGCAGACCGAATGCGACAAAATCCTTGAAAATTATTTTTCAAATTTAAGACTAAAAATTAACCCAAAAGAATAGTTGCCATAATGTTTTTTTTAGCTAAAATAACATTATGATAAAAAGATTTGTTTCACTAATTGTTTTGATTTTAGCGTTTTCTTTTGCATTTGCAGATGCAGAGACTTTTGAACGCGTAAAAGCTAGACATATATTAGTAAAAACCCAAAAAGAAGCCATCGCTATTAAAAAAGATTTGGACGAGGGCGGAAGCTTTAATTATTATGCTAAATACCACTCAATATGTCCGTCTGGACAAAATGGTGGGGATTTAGGATTTTTTGGAAAAGGACAAATGGTAAAAGAATTTGAAAACGCAGCCTTTGCGTTACCTATCGGACAAGTATCGGAGCCAATACACACGCAATTTGGTTGGCATTTGATAGTTGTTGATGACAGAATTTAAAAAGGGTTGATAAAAAATCAACCCTTTTACTTTATCCACAACCGTTAATTATTTTTCTGCATTTTCTTCGTTTTTAAGGTCTGTGCTATCTTGAGCTTTTTGAAGTTTTGCTTGAACTTTTTGGAGTTTTTTAATCAATTTTTGTTCTTGCTTGCGCACCTTTTTTTCACCTTCCGGAAGATAAAAATCAGCTTGGTCTACAAAATGCATTCTCTCCCAACATCCCGGAACTTGAGATTCCTTTGAACAAATACTGTTGCGCCAAGTTTCACCGGTTTTCTTATCCAACAAGATTGTCAACATATTATCAGCAGTGATAATTTTGTATCTGTCCGTTTCATCAAATTTTGGATGTAAAAAATCCGCAACCAATAACACTAACACTATTGCAATAGCAGTATTTAGAATTTTGTCTTTCATAATCCTCTTCTCCTTCTTGGAATATTATAATATATAAATTAAAATTTGTCATCTTTTTACAAATAGCCCAAGTGGGTAATTCCCATTATTTATTTATAGATTTATCATATCAACGAAGGCAAAAAATAGGAATAAGTAATATTTATGGAAAACGATAAAATCCAACTTTATATTGTAGAAGACTACATGTTAACAAGGGCAACATACAAGCATTTCTTAAGTAAAAAACAAGACATTGAACTTCTCGGAGACTTCGAAAACGCAGAAAACTGTATTGATGCAATGCAAGAAAAAGAAGCCGATGTAATTTTGATGGACCTAGGACTTCCAAAAATGAACGGACTGGAAGCAACTAAAATCTTAAAAGAGCGTTATCCAGCCGCAAAAGTTATTATATTAACCTCACACGAACAAGAAGAAGAAATTTTAGCATCATTAGCAACCGGTGCCAACGCATACGTTTTGAAAGATATTGATTTCGGCGTTTTATATAACGTCATTCAATTAGTAAACAACGGGGCAATATGGATTGATCCAAAAATCGCACAAGTTGCACTTTCCGCCTTCCCTAAACCGGTTTCGACAAATTTCAACAACCTTTATGACAAAAAAGTTTTAGATACAAATCTTACCAAACGAGAAATTGAAGTTCTGCGTTTAATTGTACAAGGAAAATCAAACACTGAAATCGCGGACGAAATCCTTATTAGTCCAAATACAGCAAAAGCCCACGTTTGCAGCATTTTGCAAAAATTATCGGTAACCGATAGAGTTCAAGCTGCGGTTAAAGCTGTTAAACAAAATTTATTATAACGTCACGTTCAATAAAAGGGATAGAAATGAAGACAATTATAGTTTATGCAACAATCGCAGTAATATGCGCAACCTTCACAATATGTAATTCAATACCGATAGATACAGTCAGCAGATTTTTAATTTCAGTCTGCATACTTGTATTGACAGTATTAATACAACAATGGATTAGAATAAATACTCTTTCATCAAGACTTGAATACAAAAAAAACTTTATAGAAACATTTATAAAAAATTGTCCTGATATCGTTGATATAAAAGATGAAAACTTTAAATATTTAGTTTGTAACAGTGCTTTTTGCACCGCTTTTGGTATTGCTCAACCTAAAGATGTTGAAGGCAGAGATGATTTTTCTATAATGAATAACGAAGCTGCACAAATAATTCGTAATCACGACGAAATGGTTGTACGATATGGCGCAGTTGAAAAATACAATGTAAAAATCAAACTAAATGATACCGGTTATAAAATATATGAAATTATTTCGGCACCTATGAGACAAAAAGATGGTATTGTAGGTATCGTAACTATTTCAAGAGATATGACTATTAGAGAAAATCTAAGAAAACAATATATCGAAAATTTATATCAAATGAATGCTATACTGGAAAATCTACCAGTAATTGCATACCTTAAAGACAGAAACGGGAACTACATTAGAGGCAATGACAAGCTTGCAAAACTTTTCAATTGTCCTGAAAGCGAAATAATAGGCAGACCTACAAAAGATTTATACAGAGAACATGGAATAGACTCCGTAGAAGAAATCGACGAAAAAATATTCCAAGGTAAAAAAGGTGCGAATTTTGATATTAAAATTAAAATATCAGAAGGTAATGACGAATGGTTCAGAGTTTATAAAGCACCAATTTTTGACTCTTCGGATGAAGTTTCTGGAATAACGGTCTTTTTAACCAACATAACAGCCGAAAAAGACTTGGAAAAACAACGCGAAACATTTATCGCGACACTAAGTCACGATTTAAAAACACCTACAATCGCTCAAATTCGTTCTCTCGAGCTTTTACTTCGAGAAGACTTTGGCTCTTTAAATGAAGAACAACGAGACATGCTTAATTTGACACTTGATTCTTGCAGATATATGTACGAAATGGTAACAACCGTTCTTTCCTCATATAAATACGAAAGTGGTGAAGTTAATCTAAACTTGAAAGATACAAACATCCAAGAGCTTACGCAAGAATGTTGCAACGAAATAAAACATTTACTAAAAGAAAAAAATCTAACAATTAGAACAAATACAGAAAACTTATCAAACAACATTTTAATTGTCGATAAAGTGCAAATCAAAAGAGTCATAACCAACTTTTTATCTAACGCACTTTCATACGCTTACGACAACTCAGAAATTGTAATCACTATGGAAAATGACCGTAAAAACAATTTTATATTTAAACTAAAAAGTAAAAGCCCATACATCGAGCCAGAACTAATGAAAACATTGTTCAAAAAATATACAACACACGCTTCTAAATTCAATAAAGTGGGTGATGGTTTAGGTTTATATTTAGCAAAACAAATCGTAACTCTTCACGGTGGAAAAGTCCTTGCTGAAAGTTGTAAAAATGAAGAAAATATCTTTGGTTTTATCCTTAAAGCAACAAGTAATGCTCAATTAATAGTCAAAGAAAACTAAACCACATTCATTTGTTGCGTAGTAGATGCTTGATTACGTTTTTTTATTTCATTTTCCAATCGAGTTTGAAAAGCCAACTGACGTTTTGCATTTGAATTCACCCGCGCCTTATCAATCAAACCACCAAGATGTGAAAACGCCAAACCTATCAAACCTGAAATCAACAAACCTTTTGAACCTGAAATCAAATTCGCACCCAAAAGAAGTGATGAAGTAATGGTACCAACAATAGGAATACCTTTGGTTAATGTTTTTGAAATTCTTTCATCTTTATTATCAGCACGCGCAATAACCGCACCGGCAATGGTAGATGAACCAACAACCGTCACGATATCAGTAGGCGCGCCGCCTAACGACAAATCCCTAAACTTGTCAAAATAGCTATGCGTTTCACTTTTGACCGCTTTTTGTAATGCTTTATCCGCGCGCTCCGCACCTACGACAAGCTTATCATAATCACTTTGAGGAATTTTACCCTTTAAGGAAGCCAATAACTCTTGAACTTTGCCCGCTGAACCCATACCTGAACACGTAATTTTATCTTGCAGCACTTTAACCGCATCGGCATATTTTGCTTTATCCGCGGCCAAAATTTCTTCTGTATAAAATCTCAAATTGCCATCAACAAACGTTGCACCTTCACTGAACGAATGTCCGCGATAATGTCTTTTATCAAAGATATTACGAGTTTTTTCCAAAACTTTTTCATCCAAACCTCGCATAATATCTTGTTGTGATCTCAAACGATTTGCAATCGCGCTATGCGAAAAACCATCCGTAATCGAACTTTGTAAATTGGCGATATTTTTTTCAATATTTGCCCATTCTGCAGCCGAAAAACTTCCTTTATGTTTGTAAATTTCTTCAATCAAATCATTATATTTTGAATTAGCACTATGATAATTTCTATACACAGTATTTTGTGCCATATTAGTAAAGAATTTTGTTATTCGTCTATTAATTTTAACCAATAAAGAATTTTCTCCGCCTAAGAATTTACTTTTGCATAATCTGTTATATCCGATATCTTTAAGATTATTTAGCGTATTTGTAAAATCTATTTTTTTAAGCGTCCAGTTAGTTGCATTTACAGCTTTGTCGTAAAATTTTCTAGCCGTTGAATCTGCCGGAACTTTTGCCGCTTGTTTTTCAAAGAAAGTTCTTAATTTACCAACACTTTTTTGGAAAAATTTTGGTGAAGCTTTTGATAAAATAGCAACTCCGGCAATCAATGTTATAGCCGAAGCTCCAGCTATCCAACCAATTAAGCCTTTTTTACTCTTCTTATCTTTATCTGTTGATAAAGTAACCGTATCACCACCAACGGTTGTCGGATTATATTGATTTAAAGTTCGCGTCGAAATATCATTGACTGTTTGCTCAGTCAAAAAAAATCTATTATTCATCGGTGAATTTGCAACGCTATTAATCATAAACTAACCTTATATATTTATAAAGTATTTTCACTTTTAAAAATTGCCCTACCACACAAAAA
Source organism: Candidatus Gastranaerophilaceae bacterium (assembly GCA_045538535.1). Classification (GTDB taxonomy): domain Bacteria; phylum Cyanobacteriota; class Vampirovibrionia; order Gastranaerophilales; family Gastranaerophilaceae; genus RUG14219. The sequence continues at coordinate 26,880 of JAZSRN010000053.1, forward strand.
ATAATACTATTTAATAACGTCCTTCTAAAATCTTACCAAAATTATTGCCATGAGAATCGGTACCGCCAGTTGCAATCACATCTATATCCTTACATACATCCGCAACCGCTTGAACTAAATATTTCAATCTAGGATATTTATCAAAATATTTATCAGAATATATATAATTCAATTCGATAAACTTCAAATCACATGATTTTATAAACGATTTCAAGGCTTCATCATAAGAAATATCACCTAAAAAATTATCACAACAATCAAAATCCCAGCCGTCTTCGAGTTTAGGACTCAATTCCAATAAAGCCGGATGCGCAAGCCCAATCGCACCAAAACAATTTTTCAGTCTAATTTTAACATCCTCTAAACGCATTGTTGCTAACGTCGCCCGTCCATTTTGATTGGCATAAAACGGTTTGAATATCTCCAATATTTCAATCGGGGAATAATATATACCCGCTTTGTTTAGCAAATCCTCAACATAATGTCTCGTAAATTTCAAAAACCCTGAACTTCCGCCGGTTTTTAATAAACAATGAAATTTACAAGACTCTTCATAGCTTGCGCCTAAATTCCATTTCTGATTAACTTTGTGCATAATCAATTTTGAATAATCTCTATTTTTATTCGTATAGGTTTCAAACATATCTATCAGACTTTTTTCAAACGGATTGATACAATAAATAATCGCATCAAACGGTATCGGCTTTTTAAAAACTTTTTCATTATCAAACCTAAAACAAGGCTCAACCCCTACCATCACTCTTATATTAGAATATTTTTTACAATTATGCGCAATCGTTTTTACAAGATGAACGGCCCCGGACAAGCAATCATGATCTGTAATCCCGATTAAAAATCCACGTCCGGACTTTTCAGCTCTAATCTGCGCCTCATCTAAGATTTGCTCAATTGTTGCAGCGCCATCAGAAAAAACGGAATGACTATGTAAATTTATCAAATAATTTTCAGACTTAGGGTTGAAATTATCAAATGCGGCATTCTTCAATATGGCTTTCAACTCATCAAGACCTACAATGGCCGACAGTTTATCAATATTAACACCTAATGCGAGCGCCAATGATTGAATATATTTTTTATCTAATTCCGTCCTATTATTAAAATCTATTTGCGGAATTTCATTAATCGTCAGTGTATTCATACCAAAATTTTAGCACAAAATCAACACGATTAAAAAGAACTACTAAAATCCAAATGGATAATCGTCCGGAACCTTCCAACCGTTCGCTTGAATTAAAGCCGCACAACCATGGCGAAACTCAACATCTTGACGACATCCATGATCCGCTTTTTTTATTTTATCTGCACCTAACCCCTCATAATAAGTCGCAAATTTATATCTATTACCATGAGCAACCATTCTAAAAGTAAAACGTTCAGTTCCATCCTTTGCCATTGCATAATGCTTATTTTCGTTTAGCAATAGATGGGATTTTGGATAGTAATAAAAATGAATAGAATCTACACCTGTGAAATGATTAAACATTACAAACCCTGAACCATCTGACAAACGAACAACTATTCTCTTATTATCAGAGCTAACATATGCATCTTGAACATTAAGTTTGCTTTTTAGATATTTGTTAAACCACTCTAGACACTCCGAACCATTAGCATTAGATGAAAAAGTATCCCAATTTTGTACCGGTTCACCATGCTCGTATTCAGCAGCAATTACAGCTTGACTCATTGTTGAGTAGAATTTTTTCAGCTTAGATTCTACAACCATTTTTCTATGATTACTCATTACCGTTGGAAGAGTTAACGCTGCAACAACCCCAACAATCCCCAATGTTATCAAAACCTCTGCTAATGTAAAAGCTAATTTTCGCATATAATCCTCTTTCAAAAACTACAACATAGTAATAAAATTTCTTGTTTACAATACTTATTATAATTGATTTATATACGGTTTACAACTATCGGATAGTTTAAAATTTACAAATATATACATTACAATTAACTGCATGGGAAGAAAAGTATTCAAATACGACAAAATTTTATGTAGGAAGTTTGGCAAAAAAATTGCAAACTACCGTATTGAAGCTGATATTACCCAAGAAGAATTAGCATTCAGAGCAAATATTTCCCCAAGCTACATGAGCGCCATAGAACGAGGGATTACGGATACAACGATATCAACCGCAAAACGCTTGGCCAAAGCATTGCAAGTAAATATCACAGAATTATTCTAATTTATACGCAAAAAACATATAATTGGAGGATAAAATTTTCATAAATTATCGCTATACTTATAAAGCACATAAGTTGAGAGGTATATTATGAAAAGAGATTATCAAGAATTAATTAACAATTATCAAGGTGGCGACTTAGATTTATCAGGTTGCGAAATTAAGAGTTTAGTTTTAGGCGATATTGAAGGCAGCTTAAACCTATCAAAATGCGTTATTGGCAAACTTTCAATCGGCTGGGTTTCAAGAGAATTAAACTTGTCTGGCGCAGAAATCAAGAAAATTGAAAGCCCTATCGATGCCAATTCAGTTGACATGTCCGGTGCAATAATCGGCAAATTACCGGTTCACATTTGGACAGACAGCTTAAACATGGAAAAATGCAGTGTTGAAAAATTAAACACTGATATTAGAGCAAACTATTTCAATATTAAAGGAACCAAATTTACTTCACTTCCTAAAATGATGAAAGTTCAAAAACTTGTAGTTGACTCAAAAGCTGCAAAAACTCTTCCGTTGACATCATTAAGACAATGTGATGAACTAATCTTTGATGAATTTAGATATTCAGAGTATAGCGAATTTGTACGCAACAGTAGCTTTTCTGTAATTTCAAGCTCTGAAAGAGAAATGGAAGTTGTTTGCTCAATGTAATTTGCTGTGAACAAAAATCAAATCAATTAAAACTCTGGGTTATAAAATCCGGAGTTTTAATTTTAAAATAAAATAACACAAAATACAAAAAAGTACTTTACAAAAAAAAATCAGCATGTATTATAAAGAAGTGAGCCGAAATAAAGTTAGAAGAAACAAGTTTTGGTAAACGAACCAGAAAAGAACTCGTGGGGGTTTAGCTCAGCTGGTAGAGCACCTGCTTTGCACGCAGGGGGTCAGGAGTTCGAATCTCCTAACCTCCAAAATTTAAAAAGACCTGTATCAAACAGGTCTTTTTTATTGTCCCACAAGGGTTTTCAGAGTTCAATGGCTCCAAAATTGATATATCTTTTTTATATACAATAAAATTAGCCTAAAAGCTAGGTGTAGCAATACTTATAGGAGGTTTTATGAGAGAGGACAGGTTTAGGAGAGTCGAACACCAATGGGAAATTAACATGATTAAAGGTAAAAATTTTTCTGAAGAAGATAAAATAAAAATAGGAAAAAGTTTTTTAGAAATGATGAACCATTTTTATTCTGATCCAAAAAATGAAAAAGAATTTTGGGAATGGTATGAGAAAAAACATGGACCTATGCAACTCTAAATGAGTAAATAAAAATCTTGTTTTTTATGTCAAAGTCAATAACGGAGCCTTTTTCAAGAGTTCGGATGTTGTTACGTAAACTCCAAAATAGAAAACCGAATGACATCTGTTATTCGGTTTTTTATTTTTCGTCATTGCGAGAGCGAAAGCCCGAAGCAATCTAGCCTTTGTCGATTTTAATTGGTCGGAAGTTTGCATTTTCAAACTAGACGAAAACGGTCTTTTCTTGCACTTTTTTGCACACTTTTGCATTAACCTTGCACAAAATTGCACCAATTTTGCATACTTTTGCATTCTCTAGTAGGGTTGACTTCAACCAAACACTATTCTTTTTCGGTAGACTGAAGTCTACCCTACTTGCTACTGGCTGATAAAGTGGTCATTTTTTTTAGCATTTTGAATTTTAGTGGTGACAGCCGTAGCCGAATCTACTGGTATCATACCCTAAGGCTGTTAAGTATGGGTAATTAAAGTTGTTACCAGGAGATTCAAAAATGCGCTTTACTTCAAGCAGTTTATTATTCTTTTCTGCTAAGGCAAGTATTACTTTACGCATGTGCTTTTTTACTTCTGGTGAAATTGAGTTAAATTCTTCAATTGTTGTAGTCAAGTCAATTAATCTCTGTACAAGAGAATATCTACTTTGTTTCCAGTATTTTGGTTTAATATCTAACATTTTTATAACGTATTCTATGTTATTTTCATCGATTTTTAAAATGGCATCTAATAGTTTTTCTGGTTCATATTCCATTTTTACATTAACCCCCCAATATATTCCTGGGACTATAGTCGATTTTGTCTCTTTAGCATAGTGATTAATATCATTGGCAATTTTTCTTGCTTCATTACGAACATCTTTTATTGTGTTTTGTGAGGTTTTATTTGCTCTTTGTCCTTGATAAGATGAAATACTCTGAGAATTTGACTGAATATTTTGTGTTTCCTGAAAAATTGATTTAAATTCATCTATATTAAGTAGTTGATCATTGGTTTTATCATATAAGGACATTTGAAAATTATCGATACCTAATTCATTAATCTCTTTTTGAGAGATATACATATCTTTAGGCGCATTATCAAGCATGTTAAACGTCTTATAAATTATGTTATTAGCGGTTTCTGTTCTGTTATTTTGTGCAGTACCAGCCATAGGTGATGCCAACGCTGTTGTTAATACCATACATTGTAATGCCTTTTTAGGCGTTGTAAATGAGGTATTTGATTGAGTGGGAGTAATCGTCATATAAATTCCTTTCTTATCTTTAATACTTTGATTGCAACAAAATTAAAACCTGTAAAAAAAAAATTTGCTATTAATTCAAGAATGAGCTTGTAGAAAAATTTTCCTAAATAGTTCAAATTGATTGTCAAAACATATAGAAAGTATTTTTCGTCATTGCGAGGGCAAAAGCCCGAAGCAATCTAGTTCTTACCAACTTTAAACGGCCGGAAATTTACCAATCCAAACTGGACGAAAACGGTCTTTTCTTGCACTTTTTTTCACTTTTTTTCACACTTTTGCACTAACCTTGCACAAAATTGCACTGTTTTTGCACTTAAAAAATTGTTGGGTTTTACCCAACCTACCCACTATTTTTTCGGTAGACTGAAGTTTCCCATACATGCTTTTATAGATTCAAAGAATTCTTCATCAGACATCGGCTTAAATCTAGACTTAATAACTCCAGTACTTTCATTCAATGTAATTGATTTATTAGGAACAAAACCATTCATTAATACAATTTCAGATTTTGCTTTAATAGGTTGTTCAAATTTAGGGAGGGCTTCAGCTATTGTAGATAATCCACCATATTTAAAAGGATTGGTAAACATATTCAAGAAACAAGTTTTTTTACCTTTATATTTTGCACCCATTGAAAGCATTACACTATCTTGTGTTAAAGCTGTATTTGGTAAAGTTTTATTTACTAATGTTGTAGCTTGTAGCAATTCCCTTATTCCATTTTTTGTTGGGGTATTGGTTACTAAATTACGGCATTGAACTTTTGACACACAATCTACAAAATTTACCATTTTAAAACTCCTTTATAATTATTTAACTACACCTAAAAACATTAACGTCAATGAATATTTAAAATTGACTAAATATTACAAAATCCTTTCTATATACTTTTTTATATTTATCATAAACCTTCTAAAAATATTTTTTGCTAGTTAACATAAAAATTATCAAACCAACTGTTCTTTTTTCTCAAACCTAGTGTCAAAATACAATTGTCCAGTTTGGTCGGAAGTAAAAAGTAAAACTGTCATGCTGAACTTGTTTCAGCATCTTGCCACTTAGGCGTGTTCACTACATTCTGGTGAGACCCTGAAATGAATTCAGACTGACAAAATGGTCGGAAGTCTATAAATCCAAGCTGGACCAAAACGGACTTTTGATGGACTTTGTTTTTCCATTTTTATACACCCTCACCCGAGCTTTGGGCACCCTCTCCTACAAGGGGCGAGGGTAATAAAAGTCCTATTTGAGAATTTTGAAGGAGTAAATAAAGTCGGGTTTAACCTTTTCTTATTTTTTCCATTTTTTCAATCAAGGTTCTTTCAATAATTTCATACTTTTCTTCAAAAGCACATTTTTTATTAATATTCACTTTAGAACCATATTTCATAGATTCATTGAACGCTAATGCTTCGTTAATAATGGCATATCTAAAAAACTGCAAGGCATTTACTTGTTTTTCTTCCGGCATTGTTGCTAAAAACTTATTCAAACGATTTTCAAACCTTTTTTGCCAATTAAAAAGTTTATCTAATATTGAAATGCTACTATAAATATTTTTTTCAAAAAAGTTCGCAATAGGCTTATTAATAGAATTTACTCTTGCATTTATTTTTGGATTTAAAAGACTTACAAATAAATGAAAAGTTTCATGCATAAGGAATTCACTATCGTATTTCTTAATTTTGTATTTATGATAACTTGTTGCACCGTCTTTGCTAGCTTTTACACCAAGATATAAATTATTTTTAAATCTATGAAAATAACCAAGTGTTTGTGAAGTCCACATATTAACAGGACGAACATCTAATTTAAAATTTTTTGGTATAAAGTTTTTTGAAAGAACGTATTTCATTTCCTCTATTGTCATAAACCCTTTTTTCATTTTTTCATTTGCTAATTGATAAAATTCAGCATTAAGTTCTTGGGCTTTTACAAGTCCAGATGTAACAGGGCCTTTAGGACCTACTATATTACGAACAATTTGAGATTTATTGGGGATAGTTTTTATCATGCTAAACCTAAAACTCATAAATTTTAAATTTTGACTAAATATTTACGATATTAAGTTTGTAAGTTGATTGAAACGCAACAAAAATTATCAAGCTCACTGTTCTTTCTTCTCGAATCAAGTGTCAAAACACAGTGTATCAGAAATTTTGACATAAAGTATCGCAAGTTTGACATATTAATCGGAAGTTTGTCGAATGTATTTTATAATCCGGTATTTTAAAATCCTTAAATGCAAAGAATTGTACGAAATACCTTGTTAAATTACATACCTAACAATTTCACTATAGAAAAAGAGATTAACACAGCAAGAGTTTATGAGCTTAATAATAAACCTATCAAAAATCACGATATAATTTACTTATGCGAAAGAGAAATTAGAGCAAAGGACAATTTTGCCCTACAATTTGCGATAGAAAAAAGCAAGGAGTCTGTAGGTTGGGTGAAACCCAACAAAATTTATCTACAAGTTGTCCAAAGAGATTATTTCGTTTTTTCTTCTAATTTATTTTTCATTTTTGCCGCCAAAGGAGTTGATACGGCAGGAGCTATTACTCGTTTTGCAATTATTGATTGAAGTACAATTGCTGTAAATGTACTAAGGCCATTTATTACCATATTATAACGAGGCGTTTTTTCTAGAGGTTTTAATATTTTTTCAAATCCTTTTGTAATCTTATTCACAGACATAGGGCCTAATATAAAAGATAAAACTACCGTTGTTAGACATGCCATAACATCATATGAGCCCATAAATAATCGCTTTTCACGTGAATAATCAGGATTAGTAAAGGATTGAGATGTACTTACAATCCCCGTCATTAAATCTTTCAATATATTACCAATAAGCACTGCATTAATTATCGTTTTTCCTAAATCGTTTGTTTTATGACCACCGACTTTGTTAAATAATTTTGCAAATTTTTCAAAAATTTTTGTTATAATTTCATCTGTTTTTTTATGGAATTTGCTTGTTGATAGTTTTTTATCAAGCTCATTTTGAGCAAGCGTACATGTTTGTGCCGCTAATTCTTTTATTTGTTTGTAGTCTTCTAGAGAAGGTGTTTTACCTAAGCGATTTATCATTCTATTGACATTTTTTAATGATTCATAAGAATTTATTGGAGGTATTTTATTCATTTTTACCCTCCGTATTTTTGTTTAAATTTAACAATTTTACAGCTTTACCATGAATTACATTCAGAAATATTCTGCTAAGAATAACTACCGTAACAATATTCATTGCTATTTTAGGTTTTATTTTCGCAAGTTCATAGTTCCCTACAGCATCTGCAATAATCTTAAATTTTTTTCTAACATAGTCTATATTTTCCGGTTTTATAATTCCTTGCTTAATTTGTCTTTCAAAATTCCGAACATAGCTTTCATAGGTTTCAGGTTCAAAAGCATCGATAGTTATTAATTTGCGAGCATCATTTTCTGAAAGTATATCTTTTAACCCGCCTTTTTCTTGTGCCATATTCGTTAATTCGATAAATAATCGCTTCGCTTCATTAGGGTTATATTTAATATTTTCAAATTGATTTACCAAAATCTTTCCATGCTCTTTAATTTGCTCTCTAATTTCTTTTGTTTCAAATATATTATTTGAAAGAATCTTCGGCATATATACATTAAAAAGCTTATCAAAAGCTCCTTGTAAAGTAAAAGTAGCAAGAACCGACAACGGTTCTCTTATTATTACGTATGCTTTTTCATCCTTAGAGGATTCTTTTTTCCCTATAATGCTTGTTAATATTACAAGAGGCATAATAAAAAGTTTTCCGACAGAATTGATAAGGTTATTATAAAGTTCATCTCCCATTTTGGCTTTTGAATTTTGAAAACTCTGTCCAAGATTATATAACGTTTTGGTAAAAAATTTCTTAATTTTTCCTTGAGATTCAAGGAGTTTATCTATATTAGTTTCATCTTTAATCTTTTGGATATTTTCCAACTTTGAATACTGTTTTTCAATCCGTTTTGCTTTATTATAAATATATTCAGGACTATGTGTTCTTAATATTCCAGTTTTATACGCAGCAAAACCAACGGCTGTCAACCATAACGATGTAGCCGTCACATCCGCAATTTTTTTTACATTATTATGTCCAGATTTTTGGTATTTGATTTCGTTTTTAGGTTCAATAAACCAATCGCGATGTTCAATATGTTTAACTAAACTTATATCATACATATACATAACAACGTTCATAAAAATAAATTTTGCTACCAACTATATAAAGTTAAACAAATTTATACGAGCATTTTTGCAACCGACACACTACAATACAGATAAAAAACTCAACAATCTAACACTTTGACCTAAACATTAGATATTTAGTGAATATGTTTTTTTATTCTGCATTTTATAATCCTTAAATGCAAAGAATTGTACGAAACACCTTATTAAATTACATACCTAACAATTTCACTATAGAAAAAGAGATTAACACAGCAAGAGTTTATGAGTTTAACAATAAACCTATCAAAAATCACGATATAATTTACTTATGCGAAAGAGAAATTAGAGCAAAGGACAATTTCGCACTACAATTTGCGATAGAAAAAAGCAAGGAGTTAGACTTGCCATTAAAAATAATTCATCCAAAGATTAATTATGAACACGCATCAAAACAAAGATTTATTGACAATCAAATAGAACAAGCAAAAACTCAATTTTGGGATATAGGTTTAGATTTTGAAATAATCAAAAATACATCGCTTGAAATAATAAAAAATACAAATCCGGCTATTTTAATTGTTGATTTTAATCCGATTTTAAAAAGAGATTACTTAAAAAACACTAATTGCAAGATTTATGAGATTGATGGCCATAATATAATTCCTACAAGATTTGTTTCAGACAAACAAGAATATAGCGCAGCGACTCTAAGAACAAAAATTTATCATAAAATATATCCATTCTTAACCGAGTTTGACAATTTAATAACAGAAAAAGTAGAAGCAGATTGTGTTTTAGAAACTTTCATTAAAAACAAATTACCGTATTATGCAGAATATAAAAATGACCCGTCAAAAAATGTTATATCAAGTTTATCAAAATATTTAAATCTAGGTTTTATTTCAAGTCAAAGAGTTGCACTTGAAGTTATAAAATCCGGAGCAAATAATATAAATAAAGAAACATTTTTAGAAGAATTAATTATTAGAAAAGAATTGGCAGATAATTTTTGCCTATATTCAAAAAGTTTTAAAGATTTTTCTTCAATTCCAAACTGGGCAAAAATCTCTCTTAATAATCACCGATTAGATATTCGCCCGTACCTATATTTACTCCAAGATTTAGAAAAGGCAAAAACACATGACCAATTATGGAATGCTGCGCAAATCCAATTGATAAAAGAAGGAACAATTCACGGATATTTAAGAATGTACTGGGCAAAGAAAATCTTGGAATGGAGCAGTTCACCAGAAGACGCTCTAAAAATAGCGATTTACTTAAATGATAAATATGCTTATGATGCACCATCTGCGAATGGTTATGTCGGAGTTTTATGGGCAATTGGAGGTTTACACGATAGAGCATTTGCGGATTATCCAATAACTGGCAAAATACGCCGAATGAGTTATAACTCTACAAAAAGAAAATATGATTTGTCCACTTATATAAACCACAACAATCGCAATTTATTTTAATTTTGAAAGATTTTCTATTCGTTGCTGAGGCGAAGGGTGCGTAGAAAAATAATGAACAAACTCCGGAACATTATAATTCTTTTCCAGATAATTAAAAAACTCAACTGCCGAACGATTTGAACCATAACGCTTTTTAACATAATTGTTCGCAAAACTATCAGCGGACAACTCTTGTTCTTTCGAGTAACTAAGTTCAGTCAACCCTCCGGCACTATATGTCAATTGTCCAATACCGCTAGAAGAAGAACCCGCGGTTAAAGGGAGTGTCAACACTTGCCAAATTAGTTGTCTGCCTATACTCTTTAAATGATCGCGGTGACGATAATGCCCAAGCTCATGCGCCATTACAAATGCCAACGCTTCATCGTTTTTAAGTTCTTTTAACAAGCCGGATGTCACTAAAATCGTCCCGTCCGGAGTAACCATAGCATTTACATCTTTTGATTCTAACACGTATAACGGGAAATCATTTTTTGCTTGCAATACCTTATCATGCACAACAATTTCTTTTTTTATTTTCTCTAATTTTTTCAGCTCGTATTGATATTTCAAATCGTTGGTAAATCTGTTTTGCGCACGATAAAGACTTTCTAACTTAAATTGAGTTTTATAAGTCATTTTGTCAACCACAAAATTTGCAGCAAGACCGGATACAACATACAACACCAAAATAATTGACAACACACTTGCGATTAGCCAACAAAATTCTTTACCGTCCGAAGTTTTTGAAATATTCACATTATCTTCAAGCATTGAAATATATCTAGCTTTTTGCATTTCGTAATCGGAATTATTTTTCATAAGTTATAGCAGTCCCATAAGCAATAACAGCAAGTCGCGGAATTACGTTCCCATTTGTGGATAAATCGGATAACATTGCTGATTCGATTTTTACATTAATAACCATATCTGCTTGGCGTGCTTTTTCACGCATTCTTAATATAGCTTCTCTTCTGCCTCTATCCATTAATGATTCAAATGTAGTTAATCTTCCACCAAAAACATTTTTAAAACTTGCAACAAAGTTCTTGAAATAATCGCCACTTACAACAACTTCACCCGTAACAAGCTCAGATTTTGCAACCTTACGCTTTGAAGACCATTTTTTAATTTGAAAATTCACAACTGGCTTATTATATAAACGAATTTCTCTTTTTTTTAATTTTTTAAAATGACTTTTTTCAATAGAACTTCCGATAAAATAAGTTATCAAAAGAATTGAAACCAGTACTATTATATCAAACATTTATCGATTTCCTTAATTCTAAACCTCTGTAGCAACTGTTACCGGAACAACCGTAACCGCAGTTCCATAAGCATAAACCTCCGCAGCCCCAGCAGTAACCGCAGAAGTTGCAAATCGCACATTTATAACCGCATTTGCACCGAGTCTTTGAGCTTGATACTTCATCCTATCTATAGCTTCTTTGCGTGCTTCTTCCAAAAGTTCAGTATAACTTCTCAACTCGCCACCAACCATGTTTTTCATACTTGCACCAAAATCTTTAAACACGTTTTTAGCTCTAACTGTAGAACCTGAAACAACACCATATTGATTTGTAATCTTCATTCCCGGAACTGATTCAATGTTTGTCAAATACATAATAACCTCCAACTGTATTCTTTATTAAGAATATAGCCAAAGCCACTTTTTAACATCAACAATATGATTGATTTATACGTTATTACTGTACTTACTTAGAACTTCACACATACATTCGTGCGCAATTTTAACCACATAATCCATATCTTTACGTTCAAAAATCAATGGAGGATTAAAATAAATAACGTCACCAAGCGGCCTTAACAAAACGCCTTTAGTCAAGGCTAATTTATAAATTTGATAACCAATGCGCAATTTTGAAGGAAAAGATTTTTTACTTTCTTTATCTTCAATAATTTCAATTGCATTTATCAATCCGATATTACGAACTTCTCCCACATTAGAATTGTTTGCAAAAGTTTTTCTTATCAAATCATTAAAATAAATCGCATTTTCATTTGCTTGTTTTAGGATTTTACCATCTTCCATCATTTTAAGGACTTCAACTGCTGCCGACGCTGCAAGAGGATTTCCGGCGTATGTATGACTATGCATAAATGCTTTACCTTTAACATAATCCGCATAAAAAGCGTCGTAAATTTTTTGCGTAGTAATCGTTATCGCCATTGGCATATAACCACCGGTCAACCCTTTTGATACACACATAATATTAGGGGAAACACCGGCATGGTCAAATGCAAACATTTTCCCTGTTCTGCCAAATCCCGTCGCAATTTCATCAGCAATTAAATGGACGTCGTATTTGTCGCAAAGCTGTCTCAATTTTGTTAAATACAAAGGCGGATAGACTTTCATACCTGCTGAACCTTGTAATAACGGTTCCACAAGGATTGCACAACAATCTTTTCCAAATTCCGCAAATACTTTTTCAGCATTTTCGAAACATTCACATTTACAATCACATCGATCTTTATTGTATGGACATCTATAACAATCAGGCGCCGGCACCTTGACTGTATTGAGCAGAATGGGTTTATAAATCTCTGAATACAAATCAACCGCACCAACCGACAATGCTCCGATAGTTTCACCATGATAAGCATCCGTCAACGCCATGAATTTTGTTTTTTGTGTGTTACCAGTTTGTTGGTGATATTGGAAACTCATTTTCATAGCCATTTCAACCGATGAAGAACCATTGTCGGCAAAATTAAATTTACACAACCCTTTCGGAACAATTTTAGATAATCTTTCACAAAGTTCTATCACCTTTTTATGTGTAAAATTTGCAAAAATAACATGTTCTAATTTGTCAATTTGTTCTTTTACAGCCTTATTTATTTGAGGATTACAATGCCCCAAAAGATTACACCACCAAGAACTGATGACATCTATATAACGATTACCATCAATATCGTACAAATAAACCCCTTCACCTCGCTCAATAACAATCGGTGGCAAGGTCTCATAATCTTTCATTTGTGAGCACGGATGCCAAATATATTCTAAATCTTTTTCGACCCAATTCATATTTTCCATCTATAACTCCTTAAAGATTGCAAGCAAAGCATCATTATCTATATTTATAACCGTTGAATTTTCCAAAACTTCAGCAAGAATTTTACACCCGGAAAGATTCGCTATTTGTAATTTATTATCTAATTCCATAAAATCAGAGGGATTATAATTATTTAAAATAAGACCTTCAATATGGATATTTTTATTCTTCAAATATTCAGTTGTCAAAACGGCTGAATTTATTGAGCCAAGCTTGGTGCCAGCAACCACGACGGCGCTAAGATTTAACGCTTTTATTACATCCGCAAGTAAAAGATTGTCTTCAATATTAAATGGACAAACAACACCTCCAGCACCTTCAACTACTACATAATCATATTTTTTTGTGCGCACATTAAAATCCGAAACAATTTTTTCAAGTTTTATTGGATTTTTTTCAATCTTTGCCGCTAAATGTGGAGAAACAGCAGTTTCAAAAATGTACGACGCAAAGCTATTTGAATCTCCCTCAAGACCGGATACTAACTGAACATGTTCACAATCTCCGGCAACAAGTTTCCCATTTTTACGATAGGCACCACTCAAAGCCGGCTTATAATAACCGCAATTAAAACCTAATTCTCGCATTTTTTTTACAATAAGTGCGGATACATAAGTTTTACCTACATCGGTTCCAGTAGCTGTAATAAAAATACCTTTAGTCATAACTATAATTTTGCCATAAAAAAAAGAACAATACCAGTTGTATTGTTCTTTTTGAAATTATTTTAGTTCTATAGTGAACCTCCGCCTCCGTCTTTGAAGTAATCATAGTGACGAGGATCCGGATAATTATCTATATATTGTTGTGCCGGAGCCGGTTGAGCTTTCACGTCGTTTCTGTATCTACTAGCTAATAGCGCATCGAAATTTGGTGAAAGTGTCAATTCAAAGTGGAAACGTCCATATTTTCTATCAGTTTCCCAACGGTTATTGATTAGTGGGAAGCCCCAATATAAACGTGCACTCAAATCAGCCGGCAATTGGACTCTTAGACCTAAACCAACTGAAGATACGAAATAACTACCGTCATAAATATCTTCTTTTGCTGCCGGGAAAATACCTGCATGGTCTGTAAAAATAGCACCTTTTATATATTTACCAACGAACGCGCGTTTTTCGCCATCACGACCAGTAATTTCTCTAGGTAAAAGCGGGAACATCAATTCACCACTCAAGAAATAACCGTTTTTACCAATCATGATACCTTCGTTGTAACCTCTAACCGTAGCTAAACCACCGGTTTGGAATTGATCAAGATACGGAATATGTTTGTTGCCAGGTATAATTTGGTAATTGCTTCGAATTTGACCGATTACACCGTGTGAAAAGTCGTGTAAGCGAACAATACTACCACTATATTTGAAATAATCAGATTCTTTGTCAAAAATAGGGAACGCATAGTAGAAATCTTGGTTCAAATACCAAATACCATATTTAGTATCTTTTCTCAATTGGAATCCGATATCAGCTGAAGTAACTTGGTCTCTATCTAATTCAATCAAGTTATCAAATAACGTAGTTCTTGAACGTTTGTAGTTCAATGCAGCTAACCCTTTTAATTCCAAGCCCGGCTTACGCACGATAGGTTGTTGGAAATATAAAGAGTACATATATGATTTACTTTTCAAATCTAAATCTTTAAGTGCACCGTAACCGATTTTAGCAAATGTTGAAGAATACATAAAACCAATACGTCCGTCACCTTTGTTAACCGGAATATTGTAATCAAAGAACGGCGATTGTGCATGACCGCTCAAATATGTACCGACAGACATTCTATCTCTTTGATGGAACAATGAATCGTTATAAAGCATTACACCGCCACGTAAACGACCAGTAGTATAACGACCAGCGTTATCCATAACTCCGGCAATATGCCAAGGGAATGTTTCGTGTGCTTCAAGTTCTATATCTGTAGTTCCAGGTTTTGTACCTGCTTTAAGGTTTGCGGTAAGGTTTACACCTTCGTGATATCTGTTAAAATCTAGTACATCTTTTTCTAATTCAACGACATCGAAAATTTCACCAGCTTTTTGTGGCATTCTGTTCAAGATAAAATTATCTGTAGTATGTCTGTTATTTTCTACAGTAATTTGACCAACGCGGCTTTCCATCAAACCGATATAAATTTTGCCTTCTGAAACTGTTTGTTCCGGCAAAAATGCTCGCGCGGTAATATAACCTTTATTTTCGTACAATTTATTTAAGTCATCAATTACTGATTGCAAATCTTCCATATAAACTTCTTTACCAACCAAACGACCGGCAATTTCGTTTATTTCAGAGGAAGAAAGAATTTCTGAAGGCGCAACCTCAACTGATGTAACATAAATACCACTAATTTCAGTCGCACTTACATTACCTTGTACCGGCTGTCCATCTTTTCCTATACCATACCCACCGGAATGCGTACCGTTCAAATCTCTAATAATTTCGGAAGTGTTATCAGGATCTTCTTCCAATTGTTTACGTCGTTCGTAATACTGATAATCGCGCTCAACGGCCTTACGACTACGACTGTATCTCATATTTACGGTATCGTTCATATAACTGGTACCGGCTTGATACTGCATTTCCGTTCTAACTTCGGCCGGCACATCCATTGCTTGGACTTGAGACATTAACGAAAACAAGCAACAAGTTGCAAGTCCCATCAAAGTTCTCTTCATAACATAGCTATTGCTGTTTTTACTCATCTATTTTACCTTTTTCATATTTATTAGTCGCGTACTATTATTCTATTAAAAATTGGTAATATATTTTTTTGCCATATTTTTTACAAAAATTAATATTTTCGCAAATTCGTGACAAAATATTTCTTTACGTATATAATTATATAAAATTACTCATGGCTTGTAAAGTTAGCATCATAAAAATACATCGCTTGATGTAGAAGTAAAAAATATATACACCACAGAGCGGATATAAGGAGATTATAATGAAAAAAACATCAAAAAAATTGGCCGTTATCACTGCATTGTTAATAACTCTTAATGCAAGTTATACTCTTGCGGCACCAAAAGTAACAGAAAAAGCTCCGGACACAACAGCTACACAAACAATAGTAAATAACGTTGCAATAGTAGATGTTTCAAAAGTTGTTTCTTCATCCGCACAAGTTGCAGCCCTAAAAAAAGAACAAGAAGCAAAAAGTAAAGAGTTGATTACCTTTGTAGAAAAAGCAAGAAAAGACATTGCCGCAACAACAGACGCCAAGAAAAAACAAGCGTTAGAAGAAAAATACAACAAACAATTAGCTGAGAAAAAAGAAGCTATTGACAAAAACTATGCTAAAAAACTTGCCGATATCGATACAAACATATCAAAACAAATAGAAGCAATTGCAAAAGCCGAAGGTTATAGTGTTGTAGTTGCAAAAGGTGTTGTATTGTACGGCGGCGCTGATATTACAGAAAAAGTTATCAAAGCGTTAAAGTAATCCTTTCATTTTTTTGTTTATGCTTTGTTACAGGGCTCTTGAGTGTAAAACTCTTGAGCTCTATTTTTATTATAAAATCACATTTCAAAAGCCATTTATTCCCCCACTATCTTATTGAGTTTTTATTTTTTTTAAGTTATGATTTTTGCGAACTAGAAAAAGGGGAGCTATTTAATGGTTATATTAGAAGAGTTAAAAACAATTAACGACGTAATCAAAGATATTGCACATTTTGTACAAGAAGATAAATTTGTAAGTCCGGACTTTATGGAATATTTAAAAACAATAGGTATCGGATCTACACAACAAAACATCAATTTTCAATCCGCATGTTTTAATTATATTTTTGAAAGAAACCTCGGAGAAGAAAGAAAATCCATTATTGAATTATACAAACAATCAGACGAATTCAAGACAAAATCCAAAGATGACAACAAAATCAAAGACATTGTAAACGCTCTTGATAATTCGATATCTTCAATTTTTGAAATCAAAAGAGTTTTAAAATGTGGATTTAAATTATATAACATTATCAACGAAAAAGAATACGATGTGACATCTTTAGTAAAAATGTCATCATTCAAAGGTCTTGGCGTAGGCCAACACACTATAGCTCGTATTTTTATTTTTGAAAACGCACCTTATTTGCTAGAAATTTCAGGAGTACTCCCAGCTTACAGAACAGACGACGCTTTAAGATTTGCCGTTGCCAAAATTATTCAAAATCCGGAAATAGTCTACTTAGACAACCCTGAAAAAGAAGCAGAAATACAAAAAGACGTCGAAAATATTTATGAAAAATTTATCGAATTATTTGGAACTGACGAAATTGTAACAACAAATAAATATGCAGATGAAATCATCGGAATATTCAACGATTACGCCGAAACCGGAGAAAAATCTGATTTTCAAGAGTTAATACAAAAACCAGATACATTAAGATTTTTTGATGTTTCAGAGTTCAACAATTCGTATGACAACTTCCTTGAAAATTCACTCGGCGGATTTTCATCACACAAGGAAACTTACGATGTTGCAGTTATTTATGATAGAGAACTAGGTTTGTATGCTATACCATTTTATGAAACTTTCAATAAAATATTTGAAGAAAAAGATTACAAATCTATTGAAGGATATGACAAATGTGTTGACTATTTCTTAAATAACGATAAATTTTCCGCAAACATCATTAAACGAGTTGCGGCAAAACACAAAAACTTTATGGATGTAATTAATGCTATTTACAACACAACTATAACTCTAGATGAGCTATTAAACAAATACAAATCAAGATATTTAAAAAATAAAATCTATTCATCAACTACAGTGCTATACAAGTCTAAAGTATTCTCTAGAACTTTAGGGATAATCGAAGAATATGAAGAAAAACCAAAAATCGAAACGAAGGGTGTCGGCAGAAACGACCCTTGTCCTTGCGGAAGCGGTAAAAAATTCAAAAAATGCTGTGGCGCAAATGTATAACACAAAAAATGGTGACCTAAAAAGGTCACCATTTTTATATTTTAAAAATATTCTTCTTTTTTAACTTTTTCTTATTTACAACTAATCCACATTTTGAACAAGCCAAAACCTCTCCGGTAGAATCAATCGGCATAAAAACATGCTCACACTGACCAGATGTATCGTCCTCATTTGCCTCAACTAAAGGGCTATATTGAGAAGTAAAATCTTTTTTCTTATTTATAAATTTACATATCAATTCCAAAAAATACATTCTACAAAATAAAACCTTCCGGCAACAATTCGTTGAGATTATAAATTTTTAATTCTTGATTACTTTTAGTGATAACATCACAACCTTGTTCAATTTGGAACTCATGTAAAACTTCTCGACAAGCACCACAAGGAGTACAATTATCTTTGTTTGGAGAATATATTGCAATAGCCTTAACCTTCTTGTCTCCTGCAGCTATAAGACTTCCTATTGCGTTACGTTCAGCACAAATAGTAAGGCCAAAACTCGAGTTTTCAAAATTACAACCACAGTATACATTATCATTCTCCGATAATGCACAAGCACCAACGGCAAACTTTGAATATGGAGAGTATGAATTTTTTGAAACTTCTTCCGCTTTTTGCATTAAAAATTCGTAGTTCATATTATAATCCTTATTAATCTCTTTTAAATCAGTTTATATTATTTAGAAAATTTTACAATCCGCTAATCGAAGGAATATATGTTATAATTACATTATGAGAAAAGTACTTTTAGCAATATTAATTTTATTCATAAATATTCAAGCAAATTTAGCTGCCAATTTTGAAGTTGTTGTTTTACCGACTTCAATTTGCAAAATAACGGACAATTACTACAGTTTTGATAACGTTGACGAAATTTTTGCAAAAGACATCACTAAACAATTTAATTCTTCGCACAAAATACATGCTTTTAGCATTGATGAACTTCAAGCAAAAATTTATACTGACGCAACTACAAAATCAAAAGTTTGTTCCGCAATAAATCAATATAACAAATTAGGAACAATCAATTATCAAAACTTTAAATCCCTTGCAAAATCATTTAATGCACGCTCAATACTTTTAATATCCGCTACATCCGAAACCTTCGATGGCGAAATAAAAAAAGATGTTTGGGAAAGTCTAAATATATCAAGCGCCTTTGACATCAAGCAAATGAACAATATGAAAATAGACGCCGTATTATTAGATAATGTTAACGATTTGGTAATGTATAGCGCGGTATATAACTTCCCACTTGCAGATAAAAACGGTTCTTTTCAAGCTATGAACTACGCACAAGCAACCGAGCATTTAGAAAAAATTAAACATTTTTCAAAAGAAATTTTATCAAAATCAATCGCCCAAAACGTTACTCTAAGATTTTTTCCGAAAAGCATTAGACCAATAGAAGTAAAAAGCACCGGCGATAGTGTAGATTCCGGACTTTTGAAATACAACAAAAATATTCCGTCAATGCATAAATTTGGCAAAAAACGCCAAGAAAAACAACGCGATGAATTCAAAGAAGATGAATTTGGCGAAATGATTTACGGTCTATAAATTTAGTGATATTGACTTAATCTTATTTGGCAACAGACATTATCCAAGTGGAGATAGATAGGTTTCCAATCTCTTGTACAATAAACTTGTACAACGAAAGGAAGTAGCTTATGAACAAATTTTTATCTATGTTTATCGTTTCAGGTGTATTAGCATTTATGGCCCCGAGCGCATTTGCTTGGCAATACGAAGGC
Source organism: Candidatus Gastranaerophilaceae bacterium (assembly GCA_045538535.1). Lineage (GTDB taxonomy): Bacteria > Cyanobacteriota > Vampirovibrionia > Gastranaerophilales > Gastranaerophilaceae > RUG14219. Next base: position 47,004 of record JAZSRN010000053.1, read on the forward strand.
CTAAACAGCCTAAATCCATTTACAGGATTTAGAGTTTGCAATAAGTGTGAAAAAGTTAAAAAGGACAAATGTTCAAAAATCAAAGAATGCCCATGCAAAGTACAAAAAGTTACTAAGTGTCCTTGTCAAATTCGATAACACTAAAGCGGTGAAAATTCACCGCTTTTTATTTTAGGAAATTTTCATATTGTGATTTTAAAAACGAAATTGAATTAATATAAAAATCCAATTCTTTATCGTTCAAACTATATATAAGATTGGCAAATTTTTCACGTTTTGAATTGTTTTGAAACTTAGCTTGCACCCCAAACTCAGATATATCTATATTTAAAACTTCAATAATTTTAAAAAACGTAACCAAAGAAGGTATGTTAGCTCCAGTTTCAATTTTACAAATTTGCTTTTCGCCCACACCGATTTTTTCTGCAAGTTCACTTTGAGTCAAACCTGCATATTTGCGATATTCACGAATCTTTTTAGCAATAAAATTTTTTTCTTCAAAAACGGCCATAATCTCCCTTTCTTTTAGATAGCTTAACGTTATTGAAAAATTAAATAAACCACCTATAGGGTATATAGCCCAATCAATCAACCACATTGTTACTAAATATTTACATTACCTTTGTTAAAAAAGTATACTATAGGTCTTTTATGATAAGATAAAAAGTAACATATAGGCAACTTTATTTTAACAATCAACCTATAATTAACATGTGGACGGAGAAATGAAAAAATGAAAAACAGAGCAATTATATGCGTATTTTGGGAACGTAATGGCCATTTAAGAAGATATGTCGAATATTATTTACAACATTTAAAAAGAATTTCTCAACGACTAATCGTTGTCATTAACGGTGACATAACATTGGAAAGTGAACAAATCCTAAAAGATTTAGGATTAGAATACTATTGCAGAGAAAATAAAGGGCTTGATTTTGGCGGTTATAAATACGGTATCGAAAAAATTGGCTACAACAATTTATATAAATATGACGACTTGATTTTGACCAATACAACTTGTTATGGCCCAGTATATCCACTTGAAGAAATGTTTGAAGCAATGGATAAAAAAGATTGCGATTTTTGGGGAATAACAGAACATCCGCAAACCCGAAAAATAAAAAAACATCTACAATCATATTTTCTTGTTTTCAGAAATTCCATAATAAAGAGCGAAACGTTCCAAAAATATTGGAAAAATTTACCGATTATTTCTGATTACAAAAAAGTTGTGGAAAAACTGGAGACTCGTTTAACTTCGCATTTTAAAAGTTTTGGTTTTTGTTATTCCGCATATATTCCAATAAAAGACAATTTTACACTTAATCCTATGCTGATAACCGACAAATTATTACAAGAAAACCGTCTCCCATTAATTAAACGTAAAGCAATATGCGGTGCCTTTAAATCTTTTGTCGGTTGTACACCTATAAACTATACTGAAAAAATCTTAAACTATTTGAAAGAGCATACTGATTATAAAATAGCAATAATATACGAAGATATTATAAATTCATATGCCATGTCTGAAATTAGACAATGCTTAGGATTAAATTGGTGCTTACCAACAGATAATGCATTAGCAAAAATTAATAAAAACAAAAAGATTGCACTCATTTTATATATTTACTATCCAGATTTAGTAGATTATTGCTTAAATTACGCACAATCCATGCCGGAAAATGCCGATATATATATAGTCACCTCAAGAGAAGATACAAAAAAAATCTGCGAAGAAAAAATGCTCTCATTCAAATGCAACCATTATGAAATCAGATTAAAACCAAATCGAGGAAGGGATGTTAGTGCATATCTAGTTACATGTAGAGATATTTTCAAAAAATATGATTACGTCTGTTGTATGCATGATAAAAAAACGCCAACAGCAAAAAACAACTTAATTGGAGAATCTTTCGCTGAACATTGTTTTAGAAGTTGTTTAGAAAGCAAAGATTATGTCAAAAATGTATTATCCATTTTTGATAATAACGAAAAAATAGGTCTTCTTTGTCCTTTTCCGCCATTAGCAATGGGCTATCACTTTTGGCTAGGAAATGAAATTGGAGCCGCCAATTATACAAATTTAAAACATTTGTATAATTACTTTAACTTAACCGTTCCATTTGACAAAACACCTATTGTTCCCTTAGGTGCTATGTTTTGGATACGGACAAAAGCACTAAAAAGATTATTTAGCAAGAAGTGGGAATATACAGATTTTCCTGATGAACCTCTTGCTAATGACGGAACAATTTCACACGCAATAGAAAGATTTTATCCTTATATAACTCAAGAAGAAGGATACTTTTCTGGATATATATGTCCAATTACAATAATCAACTATAAAACTAATTTATTATTGTATTTTTATCGCTACTACAAATATATTGTCGAAAACAACATTTGTTTAGCTCAAGGCTTTAAGTGGATTTTCTCAATAGGAAACCATTTTTCAAACGGGAGAAAAATAAAAATATTAACTATTTTTGGACTAAACATTCGACTTAAAGAATTGAAAGGTTAGGATAATTATGAAAAAATTTTTATTGGCTGGTTTTTATTTTGATGGCTATCACGGTTCTATGATGCACATATGCGAAATTGCCAAATATCTGAAATCCATCGGTTTTGATGTAACAATTGCTGCAGTTTCAATAACAGATGAAATTAAAAATTATGTTAAAGATATTGGGATAAACCTTGTGCAAGTCCTTGATATTCCCCAAAAGTCGTTTTTTGATTATGGTTTGTGCTACCACTTTCCAATTTTATCATTTTTATTACATCAAGGAGTAGTAATTGACAAATTAATTATTGGTAGTCTGTCATCGATTTTGGAATTAGAAATGCCAAATCTAATATACAAGTACGGAATTCCTATCCACGTACATAATGCGTCATTAAAGGAAAAATTCAAAAAAGAACTGTTAATTTATCCGTCAAACATATATGTAATGCCTAATCTAGTTCCTATTGAATATTTGAATTTTAAAAAACAAACGTCAAATGATCAAATAAAAAATATCGCAATTGTGTCAAATCACATCCCAAAAGAGATACGAGAAGCAACTTCGTTACTTGCATTGCAGAAAATAAATATTGATATTTATGGTAAAGCCGATAATTACATCGCAATTACACCTCAAATTTTATCTCAATATGATGTAATAATTTCTATAGGGAAAACAGTTCAATACGCGTTAGCACTTGGTATCCCCGTTTATAATTATGACCATTTTGGTGGAATGGGCTATATCAATACAGAAAATATTAAACGAGAAGAATACTATAATTTTTCTGGACGCTCAAGCTTTAGAAAAATAGAAGCAGATGATATTGTTTGTGAATTATTGGCATATTATAAACAAACACTCGCCGAAAAAGATAAACTAAAAGAATATGCAGCCCGCACATACGCCATAAACACTAATATGGAAGGGCTTATTTCATATTTAGATAAATTACCTCCTAGTAACATCGAAGAGTTTTTACAAAATGAAAAATTATATATTAAATGTTGTAATTTTATCATTTATCAATGTTCAAATTTATTCAATGAAAATAAGCACTTAAAATACGTGATAAATAATCTAAAACTACATTTACTTATAAAATACAGAATCAAATTATTTTTCTATAAACACATATTAAAAAACACATTCAAAAGGGAAAAATACGAAAAATTACTAGGTATATGGAGGTAAATATGACAGATAAAATAAGATTTCTTAACCTCTCCAAGCGTGAAAAACTGGTCATTGAATACCTTGTGCAAGGATTCACAAATGGAGAAATTGGACGAAAACTAGGATGTTCAGAAAGTTGCATCAAAATACACGTTTCAAACATCCTTTCAAAAATGGACGTTAGAAATCGAGCACAATTAGGGTTTGTAATCGGAAAAGATTATACCTCTAAAAATTAATATTCGATATCTCTAAGAGTTTTAAAAATCCTATCTGTAATTTGCTGGATATACTCTTGACTTACCATACCATTTATTACAGCATCTGCAATCGGGTACGTAGGACGAATGTATTGTTGTGCCGTTTTATTGACATCAGCAAATTGTAAATCCGCAGCCTCTCCGGTTTTTCCTCGAGAAGCAGCACGCTTATACCAACGCTCTTTTATAACTTCAAGCGGAGTAAATACATAAACCTTTACATCCATTACATCCCGAACATTATCATTTAGAACATACAATCCTTCTGTTAAAATGACTTTTGCAGGCTTCTTAATTTCACCATTAGGGTCAGATTCACACGTCACAAAATCATATCTTGGTGACATAATGGCTTTACCAGCCTTTAAATCAATTAAATGACTTTTCATTAAGTCTAAATTAATAGCATCAGGAGTATCAAAGCTAAAACCGGTCTTGAAAAGCTCTTCATAACTTCCGGCTTCTTTCAATTCTTTTGATGTATCTTTATAATAATCATCACATCTTATTACTGTATAAATCCCTTCAGTCTTGTCTTTTACACAAGCTTTAATTGTGTTATCTACAAAAACCGTCTTACCCGAAGCGCTTTCGCCGGTAATACCAATCAAAAAAGTTTGTTTCTTTTCTTGCACAACCTTACGCGCAATATCCATAATCAAATTATCTGAAATTTGCAAAAACAACGGTTGTTTTTCTTTTTTATCATCCTCAAGAATTTTCTTTAACGCATCAACAATTGTAGATATGATTTCCATATCTCGTCGGCTTGAATAATAGTTATAGTCTGTTACTTGAAAACTTGACATCATGATAAGCTATTCCCCTTTTTCTCTAATTATAACATTTTACTTTAAAGGAAAAAAAAATTCCCACTATGCTAAATTTTGTAACAATTATATTTTATTTTCTAAAGTATAACGTTATTTATTCCGTAAATATTGGTATAGAGAAAATAAGGAGTAAAATTTTGCACGACGAAATTTTTAGAACAGCTTTATGTGAAGCGAAGTCAGAATCATATTCTGCATTAAAAAATGAAGTAATATCAATGGAAAAAGCCATTGAAAGATTTTTGGCCAATGTATTTGAATGCGCAGGCAGCTTTACAGAACGAGATTTTCAATCTTCAAAATAAAACATTTAACCTTTGAGATTTAGTCCTAATCGATTTTTCAAGTCAGCCGCAACCGTACCGAACGATTGCTCTAAGGGTAAAGTGTCCCTACCGTTCTTAGCAAGTGTATCAATATGCTCTTTTGCTATGCCCATAAATTCAACTTTATCTTTATCAGAATTTTTAAGTTGTTTAATTATGGCTTCGCCTTGTGCTTGTCTGTGTTTTTCAAGTTCGGATTTGCCAACTATGGCTTTCATACCTTTTCCGGCAAAATGTCCAACAACCATACCGCAAGCCATACCGACCAAACCGCCGACAATAGCACCGACTGCGTTACCAATACCTGGAACAACTGTGCCAAGTAACGCACCGAGTTTAGCACCGGCAATACCTCCGACTTTTGCACCAGCCCAGAAACCAGCCGTTTCAGCTGCCACTACAGCCGTAGATTTCAATAACTGTTTATTACCTTTACTTGTTCCTAATGTTTTATATGTTTCTATAATTTCCGGAGCTTCACACGCAAGAGAAATACCGGCAAATAAGGCATTACCTTTTACCCCGCTCGCAATTTTACGGAATATCGGTGATTTAACCGCCCAACTTTTTGTTTTACCGCTCAAATACGTTACACCAGTATATTTTTTAGCACCCGCAATTATTTTACCGGTTGTTGTTGTCGGTTTTAAATTACCATTAATTTTTGCATTATGAACATTTAATTTTGCTTCTGCAACTTTTTGTTCAATTTCCGCCAAAGCCTTTGCTTGATCTACACCTTTTAAACCTTTAGCATTATTAACTGCGGTTCGTACATCATCAAAGTAAGCCATTTTGCGAGAATTTCTTATAAACTTTGCTCTTTCCGCAGCTGAAGCACCAGCAGAAAGCGGTTGAGGCATCGAATATTTTGCACCAAGACCATTTATTCTGTTCATTCTATCAAGATTCATGGCCGTTTGGAAAATATTATTGCCCTTCATCGATTGGTTAAGTGCATTTTGAGCCACACCATTAGCTTTCAGAGCTTGCCAAGCACTTTGATAATTACCTCGATTTTGCCATAACCAAGTCCCTCCGTTCCAAGCTGCCGGTACTGCTGAAAACGCAGCCATAAAACCGAAACCGTCTAATGGCCCGATTTGTTTCATTGCTGAAACACCCGCAACTGAATATGAGAGTCTTGCCAACTCGTTATTTACCTTAACGAAATTGTAGTTCATCTTTTTCCCTTAAATTTTAATTCCCCGTAGTTATATAAAGTTTTTTTGTTTAAAATAATTGCCTAATTATTAAGAAACATTAAAAGAGCAGAAAACATTTTCTGCTCATAAATAAGGGGTATTGTTATATATATTAAGGGGAGGATAAATTATTAACTCATATAATTTAATTTTTGTGGCTGATTCATCATATAATTCATACTTGAAGGATTCATCATATTATAACCCATTGAATTCATACCAGTAGCATTCATCATAAAATCATCATTCATTGTGCCCATCGCAGACATCATATAAGCATTTTGCAATTGCTGAATTTGTTGAGGAGTCATAGTCGACACTTGCGAATTTGCACTATATGATCCAAATGCTGGTGCATTACTTGATTGAGATTGATTATACGCCATTTTTGCAGCTTCCTCAGCTTCCATTTTCTTTTCGGTATATGTTTTGCCGACAACTGCACTTGCTAACATTTCACCGGCAATCCATCCTAATAAACCACCTACAATAGGAATAGGACAAATAGCTTGGCCTATAGCTGCACAAGCCGCTCCTGAAGCCAACCTTGCCGTTGCCTTACCGGTTTCTAAAAGACCAGAACCAATACCTTCTTCAGTAGTTGCTTTAAATATATTCGGAAGTTCAAATGCAATCATTAAAGCAGAACCGATAAGTGGTAAACGTTTAACTAGTTCATTTCCGGCACCTTTAAATGAACTCCAGAAACCCTTTCCGGCCTTCCAAGCATTTTTCATATCTTTTGGAAGCGACATTGCAGAATCTTTCATGCCTTTCCATACATTTGTACCTTTAGTGGCATTTTCAGCAGCTTTAAAACCATCTTTAATTTGAGTTCCAAAGTTGGTAAATCTACTTTTTCCGGCAGCTTTGAATACAGAACCACTATTTTTTATAGATTGTTCAACAGCGGTTTGGTATTTTACATCAAATAGGAGTTTTCCAACATTACTCGCAATTCTACCTATAGAAACCATTTTCTACCTACCTTAAACTTTATAACTAACCTTACCTATATAAAGTTTTTTAGAGTTAAAAAATTGCCTATAATATTAAGAAATGTTAACTTACTTAATCAACTTTACAGAAACAACCAAAAGTTGTATAATTAACCTATGTATTGCCAAGATGGAAAAATCTATATTGAAACAACCGATTTGTGTATAACTTGTGACAATTACGCACGAGGTGTAGCATGTCCTTTACTCACAGCATTAGGTGAAGGAGCAGTTTTTATGGAAGATTGTTTAACGGTTGAAGATTGTGGGTTTTACAAAGAGTTTAAACGGAATTTACACATAGTTTAGAAGGAAAATATATGCAAAAAATTACATTAATAAACGGTGATGGCATCGGCCCTGAAATAAGTGATGCCGTTGTAAAAATTATAGATGCAAGCGGATTAAAAATAGATTGGGATATACAAAGTGCCGGCGCAGACGTAATAGAAACCGAAGGCACACCGCTTCCACAGAGAGTTTTAGACTCTATCAAAAGCAACAAAATAGCTCTAAAAGCTCCTGTTACAACCCCTATCGGAAAAGGATTTCGTTCAGTTAATGTTCAATTACGCAAAGATTTGGATTTGTATGCAAATTTAAGACCTTGCAAAAACCTTCCAAACATAAAAACAAAATTCGACAATGTAAATATTGTTGTTGTTCGAGAAAACACCGAGGATTTGTATGCCGGTATAGAACGCCAAGTTGATGAAGATACAGCTGAAAGCATAAAAATCATAACTCGTAAAGCTTCCGAACGTATAAGTCGCTTTGCATTTGATTATGCGGTAAAAAACGAAAGGAAAGAAGTTTGTGTTGTAACAAAAGCAAACATAATGAAATTATCCGACGGATTATTTTTAGAATGTTTTAGGCAAGTAGCAGAAGATTATCCTCAGATTTCAGCAAAAGAAATTTTGGTCGACAATCTGTGCATGCAACTGGTTCAAAATCCGACAAAATTTGACGTTTTGGTATTGCCAAACCTTTATGGCGATATTGTATCAGACCTATGCGCCGGATTAATCGGAGGATTAGGAGTCGCACAAGGCGCTAACATTGGTGAAGATTATGCCGTATTTGAACCGGTACATGGTTCTGCACCGGATATTCAAGGCCAAAATATAGCCAATCCAACCGCATTATTATTATCTGCAATTGAAATGTTACGCTACATAGGACAAAACACATACGCTGACAGAATTGAACGAGCATTATTTATGACTCTTAAGGCTGGAATTTGTACTCCGGACTTAGGAGGAGTAGCTACAACCACTCAATTTAGAGAGGCAATTATTCGCGCCTTATAACAAAAAACATTTAATTATTCATATAAAAAACACTTAACACTGTGCGAGTCCGAAAAACTTGTTTCCACCGGACAATTGGATTTGCAAACATCCATACAATATTTACACCTTGTATGGAATTTACATCCACTCGGCAAATTCGTTGGTGAAGGGATATCACCTTTTAAAAGCTCTTCTCTATTTTGCAAATTATCAAATTTTGGGATAGCACTTAATAAAGCTTTTGTATAAGGATGTTTTGGATTATTAAAAATTTCTTCAGTTAATCCGACTTCAATAATTTCGCCAAGGTACATTATTGCTACCCTATCCGCAAGATATTCAATAACGCTCATATCATGAGTAATAAGCAAAAACGTCAAATTATAAGACTCTTTCAATTCTTTTAAAAGATTAATTATCTGCGCTTGAATACTGACATCCAAGGCACTTACAGGCTCATCTGCAAGAATAAACTTTGGAGACAAAACAAGTGCTCTTGCTATAGCAATACGCTGTCTTTGACCTCCCGAAAACTCATGCGGATAAAGTTCTAAACAATTTTCATCCAAACCAGCTTGTTTTAATTTATCTCTAACAATATCATCCATTTCTTCTTTTGCATATTTACAATTAATTTCAAGCGGCTCTCGCAAAATTTCGCCTATTTTCATCTTTGGATTTAAACTGGAATAAGGATTTTGAAAAATCATTTGAGCTTTTTGGCGAAACTCTTTGTGCTGGACTTTTGTTTGACACCCCAAATCAATACCATCAAACACTATAGAACCTGATTTTGCCTCTTTAAGTTTGAGAATTGCTTTTGCCAAAGTTGATTTACCACAACCGGATTCGCCTGCCAACGCTAAAATTTCGCCTTCTTTAATATTTATAGAAACATCATTTACTGCTTTTACTATCTCGGTTTTTGATAATAAACCTTTTCGAGTTTCATATTCAACATTTAAATCTTTTATCTCAATTAAATTGGCCATATCAGTAGTTTAATAAGAAAAACTTTTAAAATCAATTATTCAAATGGATATAAATATTTCATCTTCAATCATAGTTGTTTGCCATTCTAACAAAATCATGATAATATAATACTAATATAAAGATTTCGAGCATAATGATATTAGGAAGAGAGTCAGATGGATTTCAAACAAAGTATTTTTATTCAAATACTCAAACAAATAAACTTCCATATTAAATACATTATAAATAGTACTAAACGGATTGATTTTATAGAAAAACAAATTGTTGCAAATTCAAGCTATTGGGACGATTTATGGTACATTAAGACCTATAACCACAATTTTACTCGCAAAGAAGCTTTGAATTATTGGTATAAAAAAGGCTGGTTAAAAGGTGAAAATCCTTCAAAATATATTAACACAAAATACTGCTTACATCGGTGTAATGGCCAAAACCCAATATTAGCTTATTTAAACAAAGACTTAGTATTTTTCCCTGATAATAAAAATAATTATAAAGATAAATCGGATGCAACCAAAATCACTGAATACCTCGAATATAAACAAACCCGAAAGGCTAAATCCGTTATCTACACAAGCATAACAAACGATTATGACGACATAAGAGAAATTGAAACACACAAATATATCGACAAAGATTGGGATTATGTATGTTTTTCTGATAATGAAGATTTAATCAAACAAGGACAAGTTGGAATTTGGGAAATCAAACCATTACAATTTTGTGAAAAAGATAGTATTCGAAATCAGCGTTGGCACAAAATGTTTGCACATATATTATTCCCGGAATACGAAGAAAGTATTTATATTGATGGGAATATAAATATTCTAAGCCCATATTTATTTGACCTAGTTAAAAATACCGAAAAAATATTTCTCCAACCAAAACATTTTAAGAATTTATGTATTTATGGTGAATATAAAGATGTTCTATCTAAACGCCTTGATAAAAGAGAACTAATTAAAAAAGAACGAGATTTTATTAAGAACGAAGGAATGCCTCGTAATTATGGCTTTGGAGAAAACAATATTTTATACAGAAAACACCACCATCAACAAATAAAAAATATTATGAACGATTGGTGGAACATGCTATCTGACTACGCAAAACGTGATCAATTGTCACTTGCATATTTACTATGGAAGAACAACATAAAACTTGAAGAACACACTTTTGAAAATGCAAGATTTCAAACCGATAATTTCTATATTTTCGGGCACAAGAAAGGTTGGCCAAAATGAATATACTAATTACCGGAGGCGCAGGATTTATAGGTTCAACACTTGCAGATAGGCTACTTAAAGAAAACAATAACGTAATAGTTATTGATAATTTTAATGACTATTATGACATTTCACTAAAAGAACAAAACGTCAAAAACAATATTAATAATCCTAATTACAAATTATACAGAGGAGATATTTGCAACTCCGAACTTTTACAAGAAATTTTTTCCAAAAACGATATTGATACAGTTATACACACAGCAGCTAGAGCCGGAGTTCGTAAATCAATAGAAGAACCTCTCGAATATATTCACTCTAATATTCAAGGAACGGTTAACATCCTTGAACAAATGAGGCAACACCACGTCAATAAAATAATATTTGCATCATCATCTTCTGTTTATGGAAACTGCAATGCTGAAAGGTTTTCAGAAGATTTAAAAACTTCCGAACCTATTTCGCCATACGCCGCAACAAAACTGGCTTGTGAGCAATTTTTATATACATATTCAAAACTTTACAACATACAAGCTATTTGTCTGCGCCTATTTACAGTCTATGGCCCTAGACAAAGACCGGATTTAGCAATTCGAAAATTCATAGAACTTATAGAACAAGATAAGCCTATACCGGTTTATGGAGATGGAACAACAATTAGAGACTATACGTATATCGATGATATTATCGAAGGTTTTTGTGCAGCAATCGAATATAACAAAACTCAATACGAAATCATAAACCTAGGAGGCGGCAATCCTATAACATTAAACAACCTGATTGAAACAATAGAAGGCTTAATGGATAAAAAAGCTAAAATCCAAAATTCATCCAGACAAGCCGGAGATGTCGACAAAACAATAAGCGATATAACAAAAGCAAGAAATCTATTGAATTACGAACCAAAAATTTCACTTAAAAATGGAATTAAAAATTTTATCGACTGGAAAAACTCACATTAATATATATTCATAAGGATAAATATGGAAAAACGAATTATACCTATAGCAATAATTACGGATAATAAATTAGCTTTTTCGGTTGCAACATTGATTGTTAATTTATTAGAAACTAAAAACGACAACACTTTTTATGATTTAAATATTGTTGTGACAACCAATTTTGAATCCGACAACATAGACAAAATTCAAAATCTTGAACAACAGTATAAAAACCATTGTTCAATAAATTTTGTAAAAATGGATGAACGTTTTAAAGAAGCTAAAAACGGCACCGGATACATTTCAAACGCATGTGCTTTTAAAATGTGTTTTGGAGAACTATTCCCGCAATATTCAAAAATATTATATTTAGATACTGATATTATAGTATTTGAAGATTTGAGTGAATTATACAATAATGAACTAGATGACAATTATATTGGCGGAGTTTTCTCGTTAGGCCACTATTTAAAACGAAGAGAATTAATTCAAGAACTTGCTATCCCGGATTTATCAAGTTACATAAATGCCGGCGTATTACTTCTCAATTTGGATAAAATCAGAGATGATAATATTGAAAGACAACTACAAGAACTTGTGGGAAGTTATAAAGATTCAGTAGACCAACATATTTTTAACAAAATTTGTTACAACAAAATTAAACTTTTACACCCAAAATACAATATAACAAATACGAATATTGAATATTATAACAATGGTTCCGGAATAATCGCGTTTACAAACAAAGAAATTCAAGAAGTAAGAAACAATCCCGTAATTTATCACTACACCGGAAAATACAAACCTTGGAATTCGTACAATTTGAGATATGCTTTGATATGGCTAAGATACTACAAAAAAACAGCTTATAGTACATATCCACTGACCCTGTCGTTATTTATATCAGAGAAACACGCTAACAAAAAAATAAAAATGAAACTCTACAAAAAATTTATTCATTACACGTACAGATTGCTTTATCTAATCACTAAATCTGACTTTATTAACGATAGAATAGAAAGACATCAACGCCGATACATAATAGACTAACAAATATTTTAAGAAGGATTGACTTCTCTTCTGCCTTCTAAAGCCTTTGTAATTGTTATCTCATCTGCATATTCCAAATCCCCACCAACCGGAAGTCCAAAAGCAATTCGAGAAACTTTTATTCCAAATGGCTTTATCAATTTGCTTAAATAAAGACTTGTAGCTTCACCCTCAACAGAAGGACTCAACGCCAAAATAACTTCATTAACCCTTTCATCCGTCAATCTATTCAATAGCTCTTTAACCCTAATGTCATCGACACCAATACCATCCATCGGCGATATAACACCTTGCAAAACATGATAAAGACCTTTGTATTCATTAGTTTTTTCTATCGCAATTAAATCTTTAGTCTCCGCAACAACACAAATAAGGCTTTTATCTCTTGTTGTTGATGTACAAATTTCGCAAGGACTAGACGCAGATAAATTGAAGCAAACTTCACAAGTTCTTGTGTTTTCTTTTGCTTCAATCATACTCTGCGCAAACCTTTCAATCTCCTCCTTTGACATCCTTAACAGATAAAACGCCATTCGCTGAGCCGATTTTGGTCCAATAGAAGGAAATTTTTGAAAATGTTCAATTAAAGTTGCTATAGATTTTGGATAAATCATGCCGGCACTCTTTAAAAACAATAAATTATAAGTTCAAACCTGGAATATTTATACCACCAGTTACAGCTTTCATTTTTGTTTCCATTTCTTTTGTAGCTTTATCACTGGCTTGTTTTATAGCAGAAGAAATGATATCTTCAAGCATTTCAATAGACTCAGCATCAACTGCAGAAGGATTTTCCGGATTGATTGCTTCAGCGCTCAATTTGATAGCCTTAAATTTACCCTGACCGTCACAAGTAACTTTTACTGCACCACCAGCTGATTCACCAACAATTTCAGTTTCAGCTAGTTGTTTTTGAGTATCTTTCAATCTTGCTTGCAATGTTTGAGCTTGCTTCATCATCTGCATAATATTCATAGCTTATTCTCCTTAATTTATACACATATCCATGCGAAAACACTTAACATTTCGCTTTTTTAACAATTTTATTATACAATAAAAATATGCAAAAATGTACTTATGTATCAGAATCTTTAAAAAACGGACGCCTTATGCGCTGGACGTTCATGCCGTTAAAGGTATATATTGCACCTATGAAGTTTTATTCAAAACAAGGTCAAGATTACAAATATAACGGACTTGTACGACGCGCACTTCAAGAATGGGAACAAGCTACAAAGGGCAAAGTTCGCTTTAAAGTTGTGCCTACATTGTTAGAATCAAATGTCAACATAGATTGGAAAAGAGTTGAACGCAAAGCTCTCGGCTGTTGCTATTTTAGCTATGACCCATCAAACCGACTTTATGGAGCAGAAGTCTCAATCGGACTGACTGACGGCCTTATACACAAGGATTATATGAGTGAAGACGAAGTTTATCATACAATTTTGCACGAAATAGGGCACGCTATAGGGTTAGGCCATAGCCCCTTTAAAGAAGACATAATGTACACCCCGCATCAAAAAGGTATTACAAAAGTTTCGGCCGGCGATGTGCGTACCATAAATTGGCTTTATACGTTCCCACAAGGTTATTCTACTCAAGAAATAGCATCAAAATACGGCGTCGGGGCCTCAGATTTAGACGAGCTTGTACTAAAAATTTTAAACAAACAATCAAATTCCGAATTTGAAAAAGTAAAACAGAATATTAAACCTCAAAATCGAGACTTGCTTGAAGAATCAGAGAGCATTGCTAACTTACGCAAATATCACCTTGCACTACAAAATGTCAAAATCTCAGAAGACATGACAAAATTTTTCAAAACCCAACAACAAAACAAAAACAAGTAAATGCACAATTCTTTAATTTCTTTTTCTACCGGTATTTATATCTATAATTTCTGAAACATAAGGCAAATAACTGTATTTACCCATAAATGACGTAATCGCAAGATAAGTCAACAACCCATAAACTAAAATCTGAATTATAGAATACCCAAACAATAACGGCATATTTAGGTAGAATGTAATCTGTGCTGTCAATGCATTTATAAATGGTATATAGGCCAAAATATCACAAATAAAATGTAGTAAATATGACAACAAAACAAATGCTATCGAAATAAATATAGATTGAAAAATGTGATATTGCATAAATGGTCTCAAGTTAGCTTTAGTGAACAACCCCAACAACAACCAAATAAATCCGACCATACCCATTGTATAGTAACTTAAAGCCGCAACAATTCTTTCAATCATATAAACTTTATTTTTATCAGCCATTAATTTTGTCTAATTCTCCGCTACGTTTTTTATCAATATATTCTTCTAATATTTGCATATAAACCAACTTAAATTCATCATTTTCAGGCTCAATATTCATAGACGCTCTATAAGCCGCAATAGAATTTTCAATCTCACCTTTTAGATAATGTGCATTTCCTAAAAGCATATACGTTTGCGCATCATTTGGTTTTGCATGAAGAACTTTTTTATATAAATCCATTGCTGAATCAAGATGATTAAAATTAGTATAAAGATTTGCTAACAATACTTGAGCATTAGTTTCTTGAGGCGAAATTTCAATAGCTTTGTTGTACATTGCAACTGCCATATCATATTCTTCAAATTCTGAAAGTGATATTGCATAACAAATATACGCTTTATAATTATCACCTTCCATTTGTAGAGCTTTTTCATAATAAGCATAGGCATTTTCTTTATCTTTCATCAAGGTATATGTGTTACCTATACAAATTGCAACGATTTTATTGTCCGGATTTAACACAAATACACGTTTGTACAAATCCAAGGCTGTTTCATAATCAAACAATTTAAAACAAACATTACCCATATCCACAAGAGCAGTTATATTCTCTGCATCAAGTGACAACGCTTTTTCATAATAAGCTTTCGATTCAATATAATCCTCATTATCATTATACAAAAGTGCAATAGCATTATAAATTTCCGGATTTGTAGAATTCAAATCAATTGCACGATTATAATAGAAAAGTGCTTTATCAAAATTTTTCCATTCAGCAAAAACATTGCCTATGTTATAATAAATCAAATAGTTTTTAGGGTTAATTTCAAGAGCACGATTATAATAAGAAAGAGATTTTCTGAAATCTTTTTCATAAAACCACATTGACCCCATACCGATAAGCGCACGCACATCGTTCGGATGAATAGTCAAAAGACTTTCCAAAACCGACATTACTTTATCATAATTTTGCTCTTCCAAATATAACTCAGCCAAATTGTGATAATTTTCTGCATTTTGAGGGTCTTTTGCCATTAAAGTTATTGCTTCATTAATTTTTTGATTTAGCTCTTCTCTTTCCATAAAAAATCCTTAAATTTACTACTTTAAATATTGTAACCAATATTACTAAAACATGCAAAACTATTTAGAAATGTAAAACTACTTCGCAAAATCTGCGAATTCTTTACTATTTTCTTTCCATTCATCTTCAGAAACTGAAAACGCATTGTTCCAAAATTTCTCAATAGCATAAGCTTCTCGTTCATCACGATGTAAAATATGCACAACAACATCGCCATAATCCAACAAATTCCAACGATTTTTGGCATCGTTTTCCATTCGTACCGGCAAACGCGAAAAAATCTCTTTTATTTTTTCTCTTGTATTGGCCATCAAAGCTTTTACCTGAGGGGTTGAATCTCCCGTAACTATTACGAAATAATCAGCTAATGATGACACATTACTAATATTTAATATTGTAATATCTTTTCCTAATTTATCATCTAATGCCCTTGCAATAACACAAGCAAGCTTTAATGATGAAATTTCTTCTGTCATAGATTTTCCTTTTTTATTATACTTTCAAATCCATTATAGCATAAGAATATCATAATTATAAGTATCAAATCTTATAATCAATTAAAAACTTTATCTCTAAGCCTTTTAAGCCCCGCTCCGTAAAAATATTTCAATTGTTCCGGAAAATTTTTCTCAATATCAACCAAATACATATCATGTGCAATAAACGATTTCAAAAGGGTAACAATTTCAACATTTTTAGTAGTAATAAAGTTAGTTTCATCATTACGATTATAAACTTCTCCGAACATACAAACTTCATCATCGGCAACCATAAAAAGATATCGTTGCCCCAAATTCGCTGGCATAATTCGGGCTCCCGAATGCAAAAAAACCGTCCCAAAACTACAAGCAAATTTTTCACCGTAGCCTACAATTTTTATATCCAATCCTCTATGATAAGCCTCCAAAAGAGGTTTCTCAAGATATTTAAAATCTTGTGTCCAAACTTCTAAGAAAATCTGTTTTTTAGCTGTCGAAATAACTTCTACTAAAGCCTCTATTATTTTTATATAACCGTTGACAGATGCAACTGGCTCAATACAATTATCTTTGACATTTGGCAATTTTTTATCAAGAAAATTTATTGTAGAGTCAATTTTCTTTTTATAACGCTTTGTCAGTTCCTTCGGCTTTATTGGCGAATATGTAATAGGTTTTTGCGAAGAAACAATAACAATTTGTGCATTTTCAAGGGCTTTCAAAGTATCATAAGCTCTAGCTTGCGGAATATCAGCCAATTTACTAACTTCATATCCGGTTGCAGGATACTTTTTCAATAATGCCAAGTAAACCTTAGCCTCATACCCATTTAAACCTATTTGTTTTAGTTTTTCTACTAATTCATCCATAAATTAATTCTATCAAAATTTTTAAAAATTAGCAAATCGCCTTATTTGAAAATTTCAAATAAGGCGATATAAAAATAACAAATCAAAAATTTCTACGCTAAACCCAAAACTTTTTTATACCAAGTAAAAGTTTCAAGTTCTAGACCATTGAACGTTGTTTTTAGGCATTGTTTTTTCAAATAACTTTCAAACTCTTCATTAAATTTCGATTTGATACAATTTTCCTCTTTTGCAGACACAGAAACTTTCATAGACAGACTCCTTTATTAACACGTAACCCTTTTGCTGAATATATTATAACATACAATTAGAGAATTTTCTAGTGGCATAAAATCAAAAATCGTAAAGATTTGCCCTATAACTAAAAAACGAAATGTAAATTTTAATTAAGAACTTTTGTTTAATTAATAATTACGATATTTAATAATTTCAGATAACTCCTTTTTAGGATGTTTTTCATCACCGGTATTTAGATGCCCATAGGTATTTTTAACTTTCTTTATCAGACGTTCTCTATCGGGTTCAAAATAAATTTCAGAATACAAACAAACCCCATTTTTCACAATTGGAGCTTCTTCTCCGGCAAAAACATCATCATATTTACGTTTAAAATCTCTATGTGCCATTGCATTTAAGGATAGACAATCAATCTCCTCTTGAATTGAACTTATTCCGTCATCATCTTTTGCATGACCGGCCTCATGGAAAATTGCTTCTGTAATAGCCAAGACAACGGCCTTACTTTTAGTATTTTTATAAATTTCATTTATTCTAATAGTTTTTTTATCAATATCCCATTGCGCATGAACATTTTTGTCCGACAATTTTTCAAATTTTATTTTAATTCCATTATCTTTAATAAAGTTATAAGCTTCTTCACCGGATTTAAACGGCGGAGTTGCACCGACCGCTTTTACAAACATCACGTCATCATAACTCAATTGAACATTTTTTAGTTCGTTTAAGGCCAACTCCAAAACATCTTCCCCCGCTTTATGCGAGCCAAAATTATGAGGATAGAGACCATTATTAAACTTCACTGCATTAACCCTAAGCATGTAATAATTGTACCACATAAAGATTATTTTAAATATTTATGTTAACATTAAACCATGATACTTATAGGCGAAAATATACATATTATATCAAAAACCGTTCGGGAAGCCCTACTAAATCGTGACGAAAAGTTTATAAACGACTTAATTGTTGCACAACAACAAGTTGATTACATAGATTTAAACATCGGCCCGGCTAAAGGTCAAATGGAGAATATATTTTCTTGGATTATTGAAAATAACAAAAATATAAAAATCTCATTTGACACAACAAACACTACCGAAATGAAAAACGGGCTAAACGCTTATTCAAATAATGATTGCTTTATCAACAGCATAAGTTACGATGAACCTAGAATGTCCGAATTCATCAATCTGGCATTAGCAAAAGATTGTAATCTGGTTGCTCTTACAATGTCTAAAGAAAAAGGGATACCAAAAACAGCAGATGAACGTTTAGAATTAGCTTTCAATATTTACGAAAAATGCATCGAAGCTGGTCTAAATTCTGAAAAACTTTTTTTCGACCCGCTTATTTTGCCTATATCTATTGAACAAACACAAGCACAAGAAGCTTTGAACACTATAAAAATGCTTAAAGAAAGTTTCGAACATCCTATCAAAACAATAATCGGATTGTCAAACATATCTAATGGATGCCCAACAAGCTTAAGACCGCTAATCAATCGTG
Organism: Candidatus Gastranaerophilaceae bacterium; assembly: GCA_045538535.1. Lineage (GTDB taxonomy): Bacteria > Cyanobacteriota > Vampirovibrionia > Gastranaerophilales > Gastranaerophilaceae > RUG14219. The sequence goes on from JAZSRN010000053.1 coordinate 66,257, forward strand.
TTTTTGCAGTATTAGCATACGGTGCGGGACTAGATGCGGCAATTATTGATGCAAAAGATTCTGAATTAATACGTATTATTAAAATGCTCGAACGAAACACTCCTCAAAATAACACTGATGAATTATACATAAATTTAAGCAAAATGGTGGAAAATTTCGAAGATATTTCATCAATTTCGTACGATACCAATTGCAGTGAACAATCTGTAATAATTAAAACTGCCGAAATTTTGCTAAATAATAAAATATATTCAGAAAGTTATACCAAAATTTAACTTTACACATCTCTAATTTTTTGCTAATATGTTATCAGTTGAAGGTTATTTGAGGGCAGAAAAATAAAAAGGCAATTAATTATATTATCAATTTTAGCATTGACGCTTCCGGGACTAAAAACCCTTGCCTATTCATCGGCACAAGCAAACACTTTGTATCAACAAGCTTGCACTGCTGAATACCAAAACAATTTTGAAGAGGTTGTATCTAATCTGCTAAAAGCCATCGAAATCGTAGGCGATGACGCAACATTATACACAAAACTTGCAGGCGCATACACAGAACTTGGCGAGTACGATAAAGCAATTGATGTTTATCGCAAAGTTTCACAATTAAAACCGGATGATGCGTTCATATATATTAGTATCGGAAGCATTTTAGAAACTCAAAATAATTACCAAGAAGCCCTTGAAGCATATCAAAAAGCCATTACACTGTTTCCAGATTACAAATACAACTACTTGAATATTGCTAACGCACAATACCATCTAAAAGATTACAAATCAGCAATAGAAAGTTATAATAAATTTTTAAGCATATATTCCAGACACTCAGAAGCCCGAGAAAGCTTGGCCGGTGCATACTTGGGGAATAACATGCCGGAAAAAGCTATAGAACAATATCGCAATCTTTATGCCATTAACCCTAATGATTTTAAAGATTATGTAAATTATGGTATTGCTCTTTATCAAACCAAAAATTACGAAAAAGCAGTGGAAATCCTAGAAGCTGGCCTACCTAAAATCAAAGATAACGTTACCGCACACGTAACCTTGGCACTAAGCTATCAAGAACTGGAACAAAATCAAAAAGCATACAATGAATATCAAACTATTTTTGAAATGCAACCGGATTTTGACGGTATAAGATTTGATTACGCAAATTTGCTTGCGGATATGAACCAAAATACCGAAGCAATTGCGCAATACAACCTTTATATTGCCAAATATCCAGAAAATTATCTTGCGTATAAAAATCTGGGTATCGTATACAAAAAGCTAAACAATCCGCAAATGGCCATCACAAATCTTGAAAAATCGTTGGCTATCAATCCAAACGATGCCGATACTAAAAAACATCTTGCACAAAGCTATCATGTAAATAACGATTATGATAACGCGATAAAACTTTATGATGAATTATTAATCACAAACAAAAATGATTACGATACAAAATACAACAAAGCAGTTGCACTACATGCACAAAAAAAATACGATTTGGCAATACCTATTTATAACGAACTTCTAAAAGTTAAAGATGATGAAAAATTGAAGTCAAACCTTGTGGCTGCACTTCTTGCGCAAGGTCAATTACTTTTAAACGACAAAAATTACACACAAGCGGTTGAACAATACATAAAAGTTGCGAAAATAAACCCTAATGACAGTTTGGCATATTACGGCCAAGCAAAATGCTATAGAGCCTTAGGCGAAAACGAAAAGGCCGCAACAAACTATGAAAAAGCCATTGCTTTAGCGCCGGAAAAAACCGCATTTAGCAATGAATACGCAGATTTTATCGCTGCGACCGCGGCTTCGGGAGCTGATGAATTCAGTACAATGTTACAAACCGGTGGTGAATTGCCTGAAATAAATTTGCCGCTTGATATGTTCAGTCCATATACTGAAGCGGATAAAGAAAAAAGTCTCGCGCTTATCCAATCCGGTGACAACAACTTTAAGTCACAAAATTATGACGCAGCAATTGCGGACTATCAAGAATCCCTAAAATTATTCGCAAATGATGATGTCACGCTCCTTAAAATCGGAAACTCATACAAACTTAAAAATGACATAAAAAATGCGATAAATTTTTACAAAAAAGCTATTTTCGTAAACCCTTCATACGCAGACGGTTGGTTTAATTTAGGTCTTGTTTATGCTGAAGAAAACAATTTGGCGAAAGCTAAAGAAAGTTTTTATCGAGTAACCGCCCTAAATCCGTCATACGCAAACGCATACTATGCATTAGCAATGGCATACGAAAAAGAAAACAACAACGTTGAGGCCGTTAAAAATTACACTTTATATGTAAATTACGCAAAAGACGCAGATGAAACAATTCTCAACGCGGCAAAAGAAAAAATCAAAACGTTAGGTCAATAGTATTGAAAAAATTTATCATAACATATTGTCTTTTAATACTTTTTTTAACCGGAACAAATTTTGCATACGCAAAACGAGAAAAACCGATTATTTTGTTTAACAAAAACCCAATAACTCAAGATAACGTTGCTGAATTTTGCGATACATTCAACCGAGGCGAGCGAATACATTACTTAATTACAACTCCTAAAAAAATTCGTTCGAGATTTATGTATATTCAAATTGTAAAAATGGGAAAACTGGAACGCCTCGGGTACGATTTGGCGTACGGCGAGACCGTTCGATTAAAAGATGAACAACAATTTTATTACACCGATTATATAGTATTAAACGATTCGGGCACTTACGTAATGAAAGTGTACACCAAAGATAACCCACGCAAAGTGTACGCAATTGCCCAATTTTTGGTTAAGTAAAAAGAGGCGACAAAATTGCCGCCCAATAACTTATATTAATAATCCATCTTCCATCCATTTTGAGCAAGGTAATTATAACAACCTTGACCTTCTAATTGCCCTTCTTTGCAATCTTCAGGATTACCAGAATCAACTAATATGCCATCATTTCTTAAATCAAATAGAAACACATCATACCCATATTTATTTGGCGCCTTAAAACCATTTACATCCATTTCAATAACCCCTAAAGAATTTCCAACGCCATTACCTATCATCATACTCATCATAGCATTATCATTTAACACAAGCATAGTTGCCCCACGCATATTATTAGTGCCAGTATTTGATAAATTAGTAAATTTATAGTCGTTAGGTGCAATTGCATAATCTATAATATTAAAATATTTTTTCAAATCATTTTTAAAGAAATTTTGACACAATTGACTAGCTTGTTCTAAATTGGAATTTGAACAGTCAACACTATCCGTAGAAAGTTGAACAAATGGTTCCGTATCTTCCAAGCTATCAACACCTCCAGCATCTGCACGCATTTTTTGGAATCCTTGTTCAAGAGTTGATACTGTTTTTCTTAATTGAGCAACCCAAACTTGCTTTTTGTGACTAGCAATCAAATTTGGCATTGTTAATGCTGCAACAATACCAATAATACCTAACGTAATTAACACTTCTGCTAACGTAAACCCAAGCCGAATATTAACATTAGTACTCTTTTTGCAAAATAATTCCATAAAAATTCCTTTCTCTTTCTTTAGTAAAACACTTTTAATTAAAAACAGTCTATCAAACTAAAATCCGATACGGAAAAATAGGTCACAGACTTTAATGCAAGTTTAGGGCAAAATAGGTCACATGTCAAGATTAAAAAAATTAGGTAACAATATAGCATGCGCACGAAAAGCAAAAGGTTTTTCGCAAGAATTATTGGCCGAAAAAGTTGACTTATCTAGGGAATACATTGCTCGTGTAGAAAATGGTCAAAAAAATATTAGCCTAAAAAAACTTTTTATGATTGCAGATACGCTAAACATTAAATTTTCGGACTTAACTAATTTCGACTAAATATCGCATAAAATGGATAAAAATAACAAATAATTATATTTAAACTTAGGAAAAATGCGTCTAATCTTTCTCTTAATATTAGTTCATATACTAACAAAATAAATATTGCTGTTTTTTTATAAATACTGTATTATTAAAACAAGATTGGATTGTGTAGATGACTAAAAAATATTTTTTACCGCAAAAAGCTGAATTAAAACAATTAAAAATTACAGATATTAGCTTGCCAAAACCCGATTTGAAAAACATTTACGAATCAAAAACCGTAGCTATCGGCAAGTGGCTTATTGCTTGGATTGATAACGATTTAAAGTCTAACAAAATCAAACATAACGAACTTTTGCCGTCAAAATCTGATTTTGCATATTACCTAGGCGTAAGTATCGGAACTATACAAAACGCTTTTAGATACATTGAAGATTTAGGCTGGATAGAATCAAAACAGTGTATCGGGACTTTAGTCAAAGATAAAAACTCTTCGACATCAAACATCCGAAAATTAACTTCAAAACGCGAAAAAGCAATCGAAGCCATTAAAAAATACATTTGGGAAAACAATTACAAATGCGGACAAATTTTGCCATCATCACGTTTAATCGCCGACAGAATCAACTCTTCTCCAAATACCACTCGTCTTGCCCTTGAATATTTGGGAACACAAGGAGTCTTGAAACATAAATTCAAAAAAAGTAATGAAGCCGGATGGGTTGTACAAAAATCAGATTTTGAATTCCAAAATTATTCTTCGGATAATATCTCCGGCACAACACTTGTTGAAAAGGTGGAAGAAGAACTTAAAGAATTTATTTCTCAAAACCTAAAAATCGGAGACAAACTTCCAGCGCATTCAGAGTTGTCGAAAATACTAAAAGTTAGCATCAAAACCGTTCACGATGCGCTTTCTCATTTGATTGATAACGGAATTTTGCTTGCTCGTCGCGGACGTTATGGCACAACAGTTATCAAAATGCCTTACTCCAACAATATTGACGTCAAAAAAGAAACCTCGATATTTGCACCGGCAAAAGATACGGCATTTTACTATTATGAAAAAACTCAAAATCACATAAAAAAAATGATTGCTGAAAAATATCAAATCGGCGAAAAATTACCGTCAATAGTTGAACTTTCAAAAGAATTAGACATAAGCCCAAATACTATCCGAAAAGCATTTGGTAACCTCGCAAAAGAAGGTTATTTGGCATTTTCAAGAGGGCGCTACGGCGGAACTTTTGTCCTCGACATTCCGGAGATGGAAGAACACGCATTCAAATGGTTAGCGGTAAATCCTAAATTCGCGGAATTGTATAAAAATTAGTCTAAAAATTGACAAAATATCAAAAAACTTATATAATCTAGACGTTATAGTATTATTTATTATAAAGGATTATTATATGAGAAAGATATTTTCTAACAAAACACAACGCCAAGCGTTCACACTTGCAGAAGTTTTAATAACATTGGGTATTATCGGCATTGTGTCTGCAATTACAATGCCAACATTGATTAGCAACCATAAACAACAGACTTATATGACAACCTTGCATAAAGTCTACAACGAAACACATCAAGCATTAACCCAATTAAAAACTGACAAAAACGTGGAAACTTTGACTGAAGCTGGCTTAAATTCTAATGCAGCATTAGCTGACTGGGCAAAAAAATATTTCAAAGTTCAAACTGATTGCGGTACAAGTGCTACACCGTGTTTTGCTCCTTCATACAAGCATTTAAAAGGTGCAACCGTCAGCGACATATCATTTACAAGCGGTGCTAGTTGTTTCCAACTTCCAAGCGGTGCATCCATAAGACCATATTACAAGAGTGAATACGAAAAGAAAATTAATCTTTTTGTCGACACAAACGGTGCAAAAGGCCCAAATATTTTGGGTAGAGATGCATATTTATTAGGAATATACAATAACGGAACAATTGATGACTATGATGGAGGTTCTGTACCATTGACTCCGGCAAGACGAACTGCGCTATATAACAATAAATGCAATTCCACTACTGGCAGTGTTTGGGGTTGTTTTGGCAACGTATTAAACAACGGCTGGAAATAGATTATACATTACAAATTTTTGAATATTCACAAGAGGCACATTTATCAGATTTTTTACAATCAAAAGATGTGTCTTTTGTTATTTCAGCACAAACGTTTTCTATTATATTTTTATATTGCGCTTTCAAATTGTCATCAAATAAAACTTCCACATTACGATTATTTTTCAAATCAATATAAACAAACTGTATCTTACGAGTATCTCCTTTAGAGCGCAAAAACTCATCTAATATTAACAAATACGAAATCGTTTGAAAATCATACTGTGGATTTTTTGGAACTGAACCGGTCTTGTAGTCCAAAATATAATATCCGGACTCATCTTTCATTAAGGCATCAAGTCTTCCGCTCAACCAATACCCGCTAATATTTGCAGACAAATTATATTCTGAATTTACATAACACTTTTTAAAATAACTATTTTCACAAAGTTTTTGGAAAATTTCGGTTTCTTCAAAGTTTAAAGCCTCACCTAATTTCGTAATATCTTGTCCGCTCAAGTAATAATGTGCAAGTGCATGGATTTTTTTACCTTTTACAAAATAAGATGAAGGCATAGGGATATTGATTTTTTCAAGATACTTAAGCCTATATTTATAAGGGCATTCACTATATGTTTTTAGCATATTCGGGTAAAATATAATCGAATTTTTAAGCATTAATGACCTCCACATCCCCAATGATTTGTTCGAAAATCATACTCGGCTTTTCAATTTTCATTTTACCATAGCTTTTAACATTAGTCGCGGCAGTAATATATAAATACTTACGCGCGCGGGTAATTGCAACATATAATAATCGCAAATGTTCAGATATCAATTCTTTTTTTAACTCAAAAACCGTTTTTTTCTTATATTTTGGATTTAGTTGTTTTAATTGTTCCGGCAAAGAACTGCCTTTCAATTCAAACCCATTAAAATCAATGTTCAAATTTTTCTCCAACAATTCGGGAATAAAAACATAATCAAACTCATCACCTTTTGACTTATGCATTGTCATAATTTGAATTTTACCCACCAAAACATCATTAGCTGCTTCATCTTCTTCTGAGAAAAACCTAAAGCCACTCAAACTTTTACGTTTTGATAATTCATACAAACGTTCTAAAACATAGTTAAAACCGGAATTTGTCACAGACAAACGTTTTATGAGGGTACCTATCAAGTAAATATTAGATTTTTCAATCTCACCTGAAAAATAATAAAGTCCTATTTTCATCGCCAATTCATCAATAGGCAAATGAGCAAACGAAATCCAATAATTTACATCCCAATAAAACTGTTCAAGATATATATTTCCGATAACATCACAATTCAATTGCACAAAAGGATTTTCATATTTCCGAATATCCGAAGCCATACGACCATTATACAATCCAAAATCAGACAAAACCTCATACTGTGTTGCTAAATTGTCATTATCGAACGGTCGTTGAATGATTTTAAGCATTGCAAATATTACTTTAAATATTGATTTTTGCTCTAAAGATTCACTTCTAGTAATTGCTTTTAAACCACTATTATTTATAAAATTTTGCCACTCAATAACTTGATAATTCGTTCTTAACAAAATCCCAAACGTTGCTTTCGGATTTTTTTTAAGTGCTTTCTTAATTTCTCTAAGCACATAATTCCGCTCTTCCGAAATTGTTTTGAAAACCCTTGCTTGTATAGCATTTTCACTAACCGGATTTTTACCTTCTACCGGTTTCATCATCATATTATAAAAAGAATTTTTGTAACTCGGCCGTTTTTCAGCCCATTCAACCAAAGCATTTGCAAGTTTCCAAACACCTTCACAACAACGCTGAGAACAATCCATACTTACGGGATTGCTCTCTTTTATAAAATTACGAAATCCCTCGACATCGGCATTTGAAAATGTTGTAGTAATAGCTTGATTTATATCCCCACAACGTATAAGATTCTGGTGTTTTCCACTCAAAAGATTTATTAACCGTTGCTGAATTTCGGAAGAATCTTGCGCTTCATCTTCTATAATATAATGACAAACATTTTGATAATACGCCAATATATCCGGATTTTCTTCCAATAATTTTACAGACGAAATCAAAATATCATCATAATCTATTAAATTGTTTTCTGCCAATTTTTTTTGATAAGCAAGGAAAAATTCCTTAAATTTTAATATCTTTTTGTCCGTAATTCTTGCATCAAAACTAACATTAGAAAATTTACAACACGAAAGGCAACTCATAAACTCTTCGGTTTCTTTTTGTTTTAAACCTAATTCCGCAGAAACCTCTTTTACAATTCGAGTTTTTTGAGTATCATCACAAATTTCAAAATCTGATGATAAGTTTAATCTTTCAAAATTCGAATTTTCTTTCAAAATCCTCAATGCTAAACCATGAATAGTGCTAATGTTAGGTAATTGATTTGACTCCGGTCGAATATTTTTAATTCTCTCCCTAAAATTACGCGCTGCAGATTCCATATATGTCATAACGAAAATATTTTCAGGGTTTACACCTTGATTAAGGATTTTTAATATTAAAGCCAATAAAATAGTTGTTTTACCGGCACCCGGAACCGCGGATATTGCCATTTTACCAGCCTTATATTCTAATACGGGTTTTTGGTCATCCCGAGGAATTATAGGCTTTACACTTTTGATTTCATTGTTTTTTTCTGTATTCTCTTTTACACAGATATGGTTTTCTATTCCGCCGAAATTCTCAACACCACTACTATCAAACAAACTAGAAAAAGCGTATACTTTTTCTTCAGACAATAAAGTTAACTTTCGTAGAATTTTTGCAGTTTTTTCTGTCGAAAGATTTATATTATCTTCAATCGTAAATTCATTTTTTTCCCAACCTTTTTGAAAAACCCAAGCATTATATAATGGCCCCGTATCCGATTTTATCCACTCAGAATTTGAAACATCGAGCCAGAAGGAATATTTCACTTTTACTTGATTATCTATTATTTTTTGCGGAGTCCCTACAACCAAATCGTTCTTAAATATTTCAACTTTAGAAACGGGATTTTCAGCAATAATTGAATTTTCGATTTGTGTTAAAATTTCTTCTTTTCTATTGATGAAATCAGCACCTAAAACATTCTCAAAATCTTCAATCTGCTTTACAAAAAAATTAAACTTTACAAGTTCCTCTAATTTCACCAAAGAAAAATCGGCCAATTGGTTAAAAATATCCACAACTTGCTCGGAAAGATTTCGGTTATCCCTTGAACCTTCGTCCAAAACTTTGAGTAACAAATTGTATTTAGCCAAATATTCATTCGGCAACACCTCACAAACATCTAGTTTTTTGGTTTTAGTAAAATTTACTAATATTTCACGACAATATTTCAACGGAATACCTAAAAAACCTGTCAATATACTTCGGATATCAAATTCACTCAAATTGTTTTTCAATTCAGAATTCAATTTTAGAATATTTATAACAGATAACACTAAACGATTTTGAATTAACTTTTCATTACCGGATAAATATTTTGTTTTTACGAATTTACGCAATTTTTCACGCAATGAAAACTTTAACATATCATCAATTACCGGCGTAACAATAGAAATTTCACAAGGTTTAACATTTCTATCTAAAAGAGAATTAATCTCTTCAATAACAAAATCTACCATCGATGCCCTTTTTGACAACGAAAAACTTTTAAAATTTTCTAAAATATTTTGTTCGTTATTAAGAACATTTAAAAACAACTTCTCTGCATCTTGCAAACCACAAGACTCCAAAACTTCAGATGTAGAATTGGTAAAAACATTTTCAAACTCCCAAACCGACATCCTATCTGCACTCAAATAACCACAACGACTCCCACCTTTTTTATCGTATACAATAAAATAATCCGTAAGTTGAGGCGCAAGATATTTTATAAACTCAAAACAAACCGGTGTTATTTCATCTCCATCATCTAAAATTAAATATTTAATTTTTTCGAAACAATTGGTATTCTTGTACAAATAATTAAAAACCAAAATTTGTCTCAAATAATCCATCTGCCGATAAAAAAGAGTTTTCGACAAAAATTTTTTCAATGTCAATTTAATATCGGCCGCAAACCCCTCCTTCAGAATTTTTGATCTTTCCTCAACATCTTTGTCTGAAAGATTATTTTGCACAATAAGTGAATACCTTCTAAATATTTGATGCAAAAGGGATTTTTTAGAATTATACCCTTTAAATTCAACTTTTTTGAGAATGTCACGAAGCAAAAATTGCGAAACCTCAAGCCCCGCCAAATTTGGCAAAACCGTTGGATTATTAAACGGATTAGACTGCTCTATACTTGCCCAATTATCAGTTATCGCATTATAAACCAAAGAATTAAACGAGTGCACTTGCAATTTTTCAAACGAGTTTATTGTTAATAAAGGTAATATTTTTTCAATAAATTTATCTTTTAAACTTGAATTTAAAACAAGAACCAAAATTTCAGAAGCATCAATGCCACTGTTCAGCAATTGCGCATACTTTTGAATTAAAAAATCCGTTTTATTACTCGACAAATCCGCTTCTACTAACAACTTTACATCCCTTTTTAATTTTAATTTTAACATGAAAAAACACAAAAAAAAAATAAAAAATCATCCTAAAATACTATTGATTTTTGCCGACATATAAGCTAGTCTTGTATTCAAGGAATTACTGAGAGTTCAGTAAGAGAGAATTAAATAACATGGAGGCAAACATGCAAGAATTACAAGAACAAATCGGATTTTCAGCTGGTGAAATTTATGATTATTTGAGCAGCAATGGAGAAGTAACTTTCTCTAAAATGAAAAAAGAATTAGACTTGAAAGGTAACTTTGCAGACTTAGGTCTTGGTTGGTTAGCTAGAGAAGATAAAGTAGAAATTTCTAAAAAAGGTTCTTCAGTTAGCGTAAGACTTAAATAGTTGAATAAAAAATTCATTGTAAAAAAGACCACACAATCGTGTGGTCTTTTTGTCCCTAAATCCGGTAACTGTACCCTGCGCTATTCCAGCAAATCTTCTAATAACGACGCATTTTTACTTGCAGTCGTAGATTCACGAACTTTTTGCTTGTAAATATAAGTTCGCAAAGCCTCTCTAATCAATTCACTACGTGAACGATTTTCACCATCCGCAACCTGATCAATCTTATTCAAAAAATCTTCAGGCATAGAAATTAATACTCGAGCCATGTATACTCCTTTTCTCTTTCAACATGTATTTTCTCTATATTTATATAAAAACGACAAGATATAAAAAAGTGCTAAATTTTATATAAAGAATATATGGCTTTGCGGAAAACCTAGGCAAAACAAGACTTTACAAGTTTACATTTCTTAATATATTTTGTATTTTTCTCAAATAAGTTAAAACGACTTTACAGAACGATTATTTTAATATACTATATAAAAAAAAGTATCCGATGGAGAAATACATGGAATTCAAGAGAATATTATTAAAAATAAGCGGGGAAGCACTTTTAGGAGAACAACAATTCGGAATTGACCAAAATCCGGTCAAAATGATTGCGCACGAAATCCAAAAAGCGCGTGAATTGGGCGCAGAAATTGCCGTTGTTGTTGGAGGCGGAAACATTTTCCGAGGAATGAGAAACTCTGCAAAATTAGGTATGGATCAAGCTTCCGGAGATTATGTTGGCATGCTGGCTACAGTTATGAACGCAATCGCCTTGCAAAGTGCTCTTAACCAAATCGGAATTCCTTGCAGAGTGCAAAGTGCAATTGCAATGAATCAAATCGCAGAACCATATATTAGGCACAGAGCAATTCGTCATCTTGAAAAAGGACGTGTAGTAATTTTTGCTGCCGGCACCGGAAATCCATTCTTTACAACTGATACCGCAGCCGCACTAAGAGCTTCCGAAATTAACGCCGAAGCTATGCTTATGGCTAAAAACGGCGTTGACGGGGTTTATGATGATGACCCACGTACAAATCCTAATGCTAAAAAATTAGAAGATATCACTTATGATGATATCATCAAACACGATTTAAAAGTTATGGACACTTCGGCTTGCACATTATGTAAACAAAACAACATACCTATAGTAGTTTTTGATTTCGATGCGCAAAACGGAATCTGTGATATCCTAAATGGCAAAAAAATAGGAACATCAATTAAATAAATGTATTAATATTATAAATAAAGGAAAGAGGTTAAAAATGGCAGAATCACTAGAAGAACTTTTTTTATTCGGTGAAGAAAAAATGGAAAAAGCTATTGCTCAGTTGCGTCGTGAATTTGGACAAATACGTTCGGGCAGAGCTAATCCGTTAATTTTAGATAAAGTTGTAGTTGATTACTATGGTGCACCAACACCATTAAGACAAATGTCTCAAGTTACGGTTCAAGACGGGACAACATTGGTTATCACACCGTACGACAAATCAATTTTGAAAGAAATTGAAAAAGCTATCATCAAAGCTGAAATCGGTATCACCCCAAATAGTGACGGTGTTTGCATCAGATTAGCATTCCCACCGCTAACTGAAGAAAGAAGAAAAGAAATCGTTAAAGATGTTAAAAAATTGGGCGAAGATGCAAAAGTTGCAGTTAGAAATATTCGCCGCGATATGACAGATGACCTTAAAAAACTTGAAAAATCAGAAAATATGCCGGAAGATACCGTTAAAGATAATCAAAATGAAATCCAAAAATTAACGGATAAATACACCGGAATTATTGATTCTGCAGTAGCAGACAAAGAAAAAGAGGTTCTCACAGTATAATGGATGTTATAAAAGGCTTGAATAAAAACGCAACAAGAATGCTGACCGGCTTGATTATGGGTACAATTGCAATGTTATCTATAATTCATGGTGGTGTTGCATTGCTTGCACTTGTACTTTTGGTAATATTTGCGGCATCTAGAGAATATGTAAAAATTCTCGAACACAAAGGTTTTTATCCAAGCCTTAAAGTCATCCTTTTATCAGAAGCTTTCTTAGCAGCAATTGCATATTTTCAACGTTTTGACCTTGTTGCAGTTGCCCTAACATTTTGTACGGTTATAACATTTATGTGGGTACTATTCAAAGGACGTCAACCATATATCGCAAATGCAGCAACAACAATCTTAGGATTTGTTTATTGTGGCTGGTTTCCTTTACATTTATTATTTTTAAGAAATTTAAACTGTGAACAGTATTCTGACGGCCTTGGTTTTGTCGTGATGATGTTTGTTGCTGTACTATTAACCGACACCGGTTGTTATTATGCGGGATGCAATTTCGGTAAACATAAACTTGCACCGGTGGTAAGCCCAAATAAGACAATTGAGGGTTCTATCGGCGGAATTATTGCTGCTGTAATCGGATGTTTAATAATTGGCTCAATTATTGATGTTCCTTGGTTTCATTCACTTATTATCGGGTTAATCTGCACTATCTTTGGCCAAATCGGAGATTTGTGCGAAAGTCTTATAAAACGTGATGCCGGAGTAAAAGATTCGGGAGATTCATTACCAGGACATGGCGGCTTTTTAGACAGAACCGATAGTTTTATATTTACAATTCCAATAATGTTTTATTATTGCAAGTTTTTTGTATTTACTGATGAATATATCAATATGTTTATAAATTTATTTAGAGGATTGCTTTAGTGAAAAATTTAGAAAAAATTTTCGGAATTACCATTGATAATCCCGAAAACTTTAAGCGCGCAATAACACACCCTTCTTATATTCAAGAACACAATCTTGACTATATGGACTGCTACGAACGCTTAGAATTTTTAGGCGATGCCGTATTAAAACTTACAGTTTCAGACGTTTTATACGAAAAATATGCCGATTCTCAAGAAGGATTTATGTCAAAAATCCGCTCTATCGTCGTTTCTGATGCTACGCTATTTGATTTGGCAAAAAAAATCGGTTTGCCGGAACTTCTATTAATTGGAAAACATGAAGAAAAACAAGGCTGCAGACAACTTGAATCAATTTCGGCTTGCGCATTTGAAGCAATTCTAGGGGCTTATTACCTTGACGGGAAATTGACAGAAATACGCGATTTCATAAGAAAAAATTTGGCACCATATATTGACGATGTAGAAAACAATGCCGCAAAATACAATGCTAAGGCAATATTGCAAGAATATACTCAAAGCTTAACTAAAGAAACGCCAAAATATTCGCTTATTGAACAAATAGGGCCGGAACATAACAAACGATTTATTATTGCGGTCTCATATAAAGACGAAATTATTGCTCAAGGTGAAGGACGCACAAAAAAAGAAGCCGAACAACAAGCCGCATACGAAGCTTGCAAAATTTTAGGAGTAGTAGAAAATGTCTGATATAATAATTTCACCATCTATTCTTTCCGCAGATTTTGCAAACCTTGAACAAGACATTAAAAAAGTCGAAAATGCCGGCGCAAACTGGCTCCACATAGATGTTATGGACGGTCACTTTGTTCCAAATATTACCATTGGAGTCCCGGTAGTAAAATCAATCAAAAAAATTACAAATCTCGAACTAGACGTACATTTAATGATAGAAAATCCGGCCCAATATGTAGAACAATTTGCTGATGTAGGCGCAAATATTATCACATTTCATCACGAAGCAGTCTTGAATAATGATGACAGAATATCTTTAATAAACAAAATAAAAAATTTAGGATGCAAAGCCGGAGTTTCTATTAAACCAAATACAAATCCCGAAGTCCTTTTACCATATATCAACCAGATAGATTTAGCTCTGATAATGACTGTTGAACCGGGATTTGGCGGACAAAAGTTCATGCCTGAATGTGCAGAAAAAATTGCTTTCATTAAGAAACACAAGGATAATCTTATTATCCAAGTTGACGGAGGCATAAACGCCGATACTGCACAAATTTGCAAAGCCCTAGGCGCAAATTCTTTGGTTGCCGGCAATTATATTTACAAGGCACCAGACATAAAAGCAGCGATTGCATCTCTTAGATAATTTCTATTGAATACCTTTGCGTTCTTTACGCTTCAACATTTCAATAGGATCTGCGGTAATATCTTCATCTGACAGTGTATTGTCGTCCTCTGGTTTTTCATCAGCAGCAGACACATCAGTTTCTGCAGTTTTCATCTCATCAGGTTGTTGAGCTTCTCCGTTTGGATCTTCATCAACATTGCCAATATCATCTTCTTGTTTATTTTGCTCTTGTACCGCCGCATCTACACCGGTGGATTGCTGAATTTCTGCACTATAAGCACGCACATTTTGTCCAAAAGTACCAACTTCAAGTTCAGCAGCCGAAGTTATAGTAAGACTTGCGCTTGCAGTATTTATTGCATTTGTACTTTGCTCAATTACTTGCGCGGCTTTCGCTGCGTTTTCAGTTTCAACATCTGTGCTAACCAACCCAATAGCTTGATTACCTAATGAAATTGCATTCTGTGCGGTTGCTGAAACTCCGGCAATATTTGATTGCATTGCAGAAATTTGAGCTGAAAAACCACTCATAACACCTTGAGCAGAACTTCCGGCCGCAGCTAATTGCTCATCAAGTGATGCAACCTTAGCTTTGTCACCACTCGTTGCCGCATTAGTACGCTGCTCAACCAACGCATTAATTCTACCCATTAAAGACTCTTGCTGAGATTGCGCTTCACTATACGCAGTTGCCGCATTTGCAGTCCAAGAGTCTAATTCAGACATTAACGCCTCAACTTCATCAGCAGCCAAATCACTCTGTTGCGCGAGCGCTATATCTTCATCAAGCGCAGAAACCCCCGAAGCACCTTGAGGATTTTGCGCAGTCACCGCCCCCGATTGTGACATTTCATAAGTCACATTATCAGGTGCATTTGCAATTTTTGCCATTTCTTCAACCCATCGTTTTACCTCGGACGGAATTTCGTCATCTATACCTTCTGCTTGGTATTGCTGAACCTCTTTTACAGTCAGCTTATACCAATCTATTTGTTGCGCTCCAATCTTATTGATAGCATCTACCATATCTTTACTTGCTCCTTTTGGTACAATAATACTATATCTTTATCGGTATAAATTTTAAAATCTTTATTTTATATTAACTTTTGTAACAAAATTTATATAAAGTGAATATAAAAAGTCAATATTTTTTTAAAGGGATTTTTTATATATATACAAGAGCGAAATAAAGAAGAAGAGAGGTTATAAAATGGCACAAATGATGTTATTCGATTCAGTATCGGAAAAATATAAAGAAACTTCAGAAGCATTAAAGAAAGTAAAGTTGACAGATAAATTAGTAATACGTAAATCGCTAACCGAAATGATGAAACAATCATTCTTCCATGGCGCGAATAGATACGGTTACAACTTTATCGCATAACCAACAAACAAATTGTCGTTGGATTAAGGAAAAAAGGAAAAAGAAAACATTAAACAAAGAATATAGGATAGGATTTACAAGGCTGATAAACATCAGCCTTTTTGATTATATAAAGTTAGGATTAAAGATAAACGCTAAAAATTTAAGAATAGGGGTTGAAAAATAAGACAAAATGGGTATAATAAAATTACAACCAAATTCAAGGGGACGTAATGGTTTTGACAGGATGCTCCGGTTGAATCAGGTTGCGAGTCCGAGCGCTGTTCTCGGTTATCAACGAGCAAAAAAATAAGTGCTAACAACACAGTAGATGCCACAGATGCATTCGCAGCAGTAGCTCGCAGAAACGCATTGGCTGCTTAATTTCGCAGTCGGCCACTCTATTTAGCCCAGCTTGCCGGCTGATAGGGTCAATTATGCAAGACGCAGTATCGTGATGACAGTGGCGATACCAAGATAACTGTTAGGGGTTTAGAGTTTCCCTTAAATAAAACCTAGGACTGATTTAACGGTTTTGATGCTTCCGGAATCAGTTGAGCGAATTGTCATCTACACTCGTAGAAGCTTGCTTCGATCCATTTTGGACGTGGGTTCGACTCCCACCGTCTCCATATTATTTTAAAATCGAAAACTTAATAAAAGCCTGTAAAATCAATAGTTTTACAGGTTTTATTATTATATTTTATTGTCCGTTTTGGTTTGTACGGGTAGTGTGAAAATTTTGGGCAAAGTTAGAACACTAACGAGTTTCAGGGTTAGGAAATAACAAAACCATGTGTGACACAAAACGGACGAAAACGGACTTTTAATGGACTGTCACATTTGGTTTGAAAATTTTGGGCAATCAAAAATTTGGCTTATTCTTAAATAATACTGTGTGTTTAGGTGGTTGTACGGATAGATTGGTTATTTGGGGCAAAGTCCGTTTTGGGAATTTTGAAATTTAAAAAAGTACGTATATGAATAGCACTATATAAAATTTAATGTTTGATAGTTTTTTAAACTATATTTCTTGCTTGCCAGAAATATAATTGTCCTGCTTTTATTCCACCCTCAATGTCTTGAGGTCTGCCAAATTCTTTTTCTAAAACTAATGCATTTTTAACTAGTTTTTTCAACGTTGGAAGCAATTCTTCAAAACGAGATTCGCCAAGTTTTGTAATTTTTAATATATTATAATTCTCGTCAAAAATGTACTCGATCATTATTTCATGTTCTTTTTCAACAGCCAATTTTCCATTTCTTTTATCAAAAGTAATTTGATATGGCTCAGGTCTGCAATAAGACTTGTCAGTAATTAACATTTCAATTAAAAGTTTGTTTTTATCTAAAGGCGATTCCGTATAAGTTGTAAAAACATAGTCAGATAAAATCCTATCTTGAATTATTACACTTGGTTTTATTTCGTCATCTTTAATCCCATGTCGTTCTCTTGATTTAACTGCAATTGGCTTATTTTTTGATTGAAGAACTCTATTTATGACATCCAAGTCCAACCACTCTAAAGATGCTCCAAAAGAATCATATAAACCGGCAGCGGAATATCCCTCTAAATCTTCGCCATTGAAAGCTGAACGAACCATAATGTTATCGTCAGAAAGAACACCTCTTGCATAATCTTTTATCTCATTTATAATTTCATTATCTTTATTGAAACGATTTTTAGGATTTTCTGCTATATATTTTTCTACCCGTTCTAAATAAGCATGAGGTAAAACAAAAGCACTCGGAATAATAACATCTTGCAGTTTACCTTCTTTTACTAAATTCATCATTCGTTTAAGGTTATATGCTTTATTCCCAACTGTATCTTTTTCACATTCATCTAAAGATAATATTCTATCAATTCTTCTCATTGCAGGAACTGTGATTTTTTCTGCCAATTGAGAAGTTTTAGTAATAGGTGCTATTTCTTGGCAATCTAAGTTTTCGCCCTCGTTAGAAATTGAAATAAATTTACCTTCATATTTATTTAATTTAGCTAGACTCCGCTCATCAGAAACTAAATGTCCAAATGAGAAGTAATCTCTACAAATTGCTGAAAAATGCGATAGTAAACCTGATGAACCTGATTTTAATATTAGTCCTTCGGCTTTCTCAAAGTATTTATAGCATTGCTCATCATTATCACATATTATGATTAGAGGAGTGTCTGAATTAAGCAGTTTTTCATCTACATTATTTGAATGTACTAATAAGCCCTTTGCAGTTCCTTTCATTAATGCTTGTTTTGAGGTTTTATTTAAACTCCTAATTATACTATTGATTTTGTCTTTATCTAAAAACCTCTCTTGTCCTTGTAATTCATACTTCCCTGTATCTTCATAAAAGATTCTATATTCATCACTTAAAACCGATGTTTTAGTTGTATAATATTTCCCATCATATACCATTTCGGTTTTCTGGTCGAACCAATCTACATGAACA
>JAZSRN010000027.1:0-42748 GCA_045538535.1 Candidatus Gastranaerophilaceae bacterium
TTTTCATGTTCCCAATATATCAAATTTTTTAACAAATATCAACACTTTACATTAAAATTTCAACAAATATAATTTAATCATATTGGAATTGAATTACGAAGGTGAAATATGAGTGAAAAAAGCAAATATTTATTAGAAATAGGAACAGAAGAATTACCCTACAAATTTATCCCGAGTGCAATACAACAACTTGAAACCGGATTTAAAAATTTTTTAAACTCTAACAAGGTTGACTACGAAAATGTTAAAGTTTATGCAACACCAAGACGCTTAGCAGTAATAATTTCGGGCTTGGATAAAGAATCTAAAGACGAAGAAAAAATTGTAAAAGGCCCTATTAAAAATGTTGCTTACACCCAAGATGGCAAACTTTCACCTGCCGGCCTAGGTTTTTGCAAAAAAAATAATTTGACTGAAAATGATTTATATATCGAAAACGATTATTTACATGCCAAAATTACCATTAAGGGCAAATCTATTGTCGAACTTTTGAAAGAAAATGTTGAACAAATCGTTCTCAAACTTCAAGGTTCACATTTTATGCGTTGGGCAAATAATGAAGAAAAATTCTCTCGTCCTATCAGATGGATTGTTTCTATTTTGGACAGAGAAGAAGTTAAAATAAAAATTATCGACAAAGAAAGCTCAAATATCACTCGCGGACATCGCTTTGCACAACAAGATGTAATCGTTGGGCATCCGGATGATTACGTGGAACTTATGCGAAATTGTTGCGTAATAGTAGATCAGAATGAACGCAAACAACGAATTATTGAAAAAGCTAAAGAAGAAGCTAAAAAAATAGGGGCAGAACCTTATTATACAGATGATTTGTTAGAAGAAGTAACTTTCATTACCGAGTACCCTGTTCCGGCAATTTGTGAATTTAGTACCGAATACTTAAGATTGCCTGAAGAGCTTGTCGTAACGGTTATGGCAGTTCATCAGAGATATTTTGCACTATACAAAGACGGCAAATTGACAAATAAATTTATTACCATGACAAACTACATAGGTGATGAGTTTGAAAATATTAAAGCCGGAAATGTTCGTGTAATTAAGGCAAGATTAGATGACGCAGTATTTTTCTTCAACGAAGATACCAAAAAACCTTTAATTGATTATGTCGAAGATTTGAAAGGTATTACTTTCCAAAAAGGTATGGGGTCAATGTATGACAAGGCACAACGTTTGGTCAAACTTTCAAATTGCATTGCGCAAGAACTTGGACAATCTTCACCAACAATTGAAAGAACTGCTCTACTTGCAAAAGCTGATTTGACAACAAGTTTGGTTTTTGAATTTACAGAACTTCAAGGCTTTATCGGATCTGATTATGCAAGAGTTTCTAATGAACAAAACCAAGTTGTGGAAGGGATTAAAGAACATTACTTCCCTCTAAATGCAGAAAGCGAAACCGCAAAATCTATAGAAGGTCAAATCGTCGGTATCGCAGACAAAATTGACAACATCTGCGCAGTATTTGCAGACGGAAGAAAACCGACCGGCTCTTCAGACCCTCTAGGTGTCAGACGCGCCGCATTAGGTATTATCAGAACAATTATTGACGCAAATTTAAAATTGAATTTGAATAATTTAATAGAAAATTCATTGAAATTGTTGCCTAAACAAACAGATTGCGCAGAAGATATAAAAGAATTTTTCGTACAAAGAATGATTATTTTCTTGAGCGAAATTTATCCAAAAAATGCGTTAGAAGCTTGTGCAAATAACCCTCTTGTTAATATTAATGATTATATCGAAAAAGTTAAGGTTGTTGCAAAACTTGATAATGCACCACTTTTGGAAAGCGCAAATCGTGTTATCCGCATACTAAAAGAAAATTCTACAAATACGGTTAATGAAGCGTTGTTTGTTGAAAATGCTGAAGGTACACTTTATAATGCTATTAAAACAATAGAAAAAACTACAGATTACAATCAATATCTAAAATCTTTAGTTACAATAAATCCTAGTGTTGAAAAATTCTTTGAAGATGTCTTGGTTATGGACAAAGACGAAAGAATTAAAGAAAACCGATTGGCACTCTTAACATTATTGAAAGAAAAATACGAATACCTTACAGATTTTAGCAAGCTATAATTGAGCTTCAAGATTTTTGTAAAGTTTTTGTAACAAATAATGTTAAAAAGTAAATTATTTTTTTGATACTACTTTAAAATGGTACAAAAGGTTAAAGTAAATTTTAAAACAAAGGTGGATAGTTTATGCTGAACCGTTTAAAAAATTTAAAAATAGTTCGACAACTAAAACAAGAAATTAGCCCTAAATTAAGATGGTTAATGTTTTCAAATAAAGGAATTAAAAAATCATCACCTGAATATATCAAAATGATTTCAGGCGTGGATGAACTTAAAAGCAGCGCTGACGAACGTAGGTTGGAAGCAATGGTCAGAGAACAATTGAAGATGGAATTTCCAAATATTGAGGAGATGAAATCTTATGAACTTCTGGTTGATGCAGTAATGCACAATTACAAGAAGAAACAGCTTCAAGCCGAAGATAACCTTGATATTCAATAGACAATATTATATAGGTTAACATTACAAAAAAATAGCGGATAATCTCCGCTATTTTTTATTTTTAATAACTACTAAAAATTGCCCTTATAATAAATTCTTCAATTTCCTTTTTATCAACGTTCGTTGTTTTTGGGTCGGTTATCATAATATCAAACGCATAGGTTTTACCTTTTAACGTCGTCAAATACCCTGCTATCGCACTAACATCGGCCAATGTTCCGGTTTTTGCATTCAATTTGTCTTGCAAATAAAGCATTCTACATTGCAAAGTCCCTTCGGTTGGCTTTGGCAACATTTTTACATAATCAAAAGTTTCATCCCCAGCGATTTGTTTTACCAAAAATTCAGTCATAAAATCCGCAGTCACGAGATTGTTTTTCGAAACGCCACTACCGTCAACAACTTTTATGTCGTCGTATTTTACATTGATTTTATCAAGATAATTATTCAACATTTTTTGAGAATTAATATTTGAACCAACTGAATTTGAATATTTTGCACCGGCAAGTTTATAAACCGTTTCCGCAACGTAATTGTTACTGTTTTTCAGAATATCAATTGATGCTTGATTAAAATCATGTTCAACAATATCGACAAGGTAAATATTTTCAAGCGGAAGCTTTTTGTTTTGAATATCTTTATAATATTCTAACTTACTTTCACGAATAGCATCTTCAGTTCTTATTTTAAAATACCGTTGAGGGTTATTATTAGGGATATAAAAAGTCTTTTGTTTATTAATTGTGCCCTCAATTGTCAATATATCAGGAGATATATGGTTATTTCTTTTGAACGAAATGTTATTGAAATCTCCGGTTTTAACCAAATTCAAAAACGTAACCGGATAAAATTTTTCAGTATAAATATTGGCCGGCGCATCTTTTATAGTCGGCGCAACAATTATTCCTAAAAAGTTTTTATCCAAATTGTATGCACTGAATTTTGGCATCAAAGAA
Organism: Candidatus Gastranaerophilaceae bacterium; assembly: GCA_045538535.1. Lineage (GTDB taxonomy): Bacteria > Cyanobacteriota > Vampirovibrionia > Gastranaerophilales > Gastranaerophilaceae > RUG14219. The sequence continues at coordinate 3,500 of JAZSRN010000027.1, forward strand.
TTTAAATCATCGTCCCACTGCCAACCTTCACCCCATTCTTGATTATCAAAAATAGTTGAATCTATATATATATTTTTAGGTTCAACAATATTTTTATCCTTTGCTGTGTTTAATAAATTTTTCAAATCACGAGTTGTCAAATAAGGATCTGCGCCTAATTTCAAATACAAATCATTATTTGTACTTTTATAAAGTTCTGTTTTAAAACGATAATCATCACCTAACGTATCTTTCGCCGCTGCAAAAGTCACAAGTTTTAGTGTTGAAGCCGGATTTTTAGGGCTTTTAGAATTTAATTCATACACAATATTACCGGTTTTGACATCTTTTACCGATATTGATACGGTGTTTTTATTTATATTATGCTTTGCCAACGTTTTTGAAATAGGTTCTGCACCGACTTTTGACTGCATTACAAAAATTGATATTACCGTAAACATTAACGTTGTTATTATTTTTTTATACACATTCCACCTCATACGATTGTTTAATATCCTTTAATATAGTACATTTTTCTCTAAAATCATACATTTCGTTAAAATTTAGTGTTGCTGAAATTACACATTCTTTTTGTTCAACAATTTCGGATATCGTATTACCATTATAATCAAAAATTCTTGAATGTCCCAAATTCCATTTATCATCTTTTATTTGTCCGCATTGCGTCAATGCAATCATATAAGTCTGGTTTTCTGTGGCTCTGCTACGGGTCATACATTCCCAAGGGATAGGCTTATGAACTCCCCAAGCCGCACAATTTACAAACAAATCTGCGCCCGCTTTGCGATACGCTCGATATATTTCCGGAAATCTTATATCAAAACAAATTGTCAATCCAACTTTTACGCCTTCTACATCAACCATTACCGGAGCTTTACCTTCTGAAACAAACTCTCCTTCATTGTCACCATAATAAGAAAACAAATGCATTTTAGAATATTTCGCAACCAACTCTCCTTGACGATTTAAAACCGGACACGTATTATAAAACGCACCTGTATCATCTTTTTCGATAATACTACCACCAATAACAAAAGAATTATGCTTACGCGCAATTTCCGCTAATGTGTCTATTGCAAGACTGTTATCTAAAGATTCGGCGCACTTCCTAAATTCAGAACAAGCCCACCCAACCGTCCAAACCTCTGGCAAAACTATAATATCAACATCTTTTTGAATATCTCTGTCTATAAGTTTTTTGATTTTTTGACAATTGGTATTAATATCACCGATAACTGAAGACATTTGAACTGCCGCTACATTTATTTTTTCTTTTTTAGATAATCCCATAATCCTTGTTGTTTAGCCTTTTTATATTCTTCGGGCGCTCTTTTATCCAATTCGAACAACGCATTTTTGATTTTTTCTCTATAATTTTCAAATTCACTATCCGGCAAATCTTTCGGGATATAAATAGGGTCACCGTAAAGATTAATCAATTTGCAATCATGAATTGGAACTGTCATTTTATCCCAAGATGGCAAAGTTAAAAAACACCAATCTTCAGAATACCAAGTCACCGGAACTATAGGACGTCCTGAAAGTTTTGCAATTTTCAAAACACCATTTTTCACTTTGTGTAATGGCCCAGACGGTCCGTCAATTGTGAGCGCTACATCTTCACCTTGTTCCAATCTCTCAATCAATTGAAGTGTTGCTTGCGCAGCGCTACTTTTATTACTTGAACCGCGAACAACCTTTATCCCAAGAGATTCAACACCGGCCGATATAATTTCACCATCAAGCGATTGGCTAATCATTATACTCGTTTTTTCTCTTTCACGAAAGCCAAAAATACAACATTGATTTGTGTGCCAAAGTGCGTAAATACATGCCGGTTCGCTCGGCTGATTTATTCCGACAATGTGCGTATGATGACGTTGGAAACTCATCCATTTAACTACCGCTTTTTTTAACACCCAAACATTATCTTTATTTATTAATCTAACCATAAGTTAACTATACCACGAAAAACAATATTGGCAAAATACTTTACTATTTACATATAACTATAAGATTACGAGTAAAATTTTCATCCAATGGAAGTTCATACGGAATTATATCCAAAACTTTGGCGTTATATTTTTTCAAAATAGATTTTGCAGCCTCAATCTCTTCATCAGTTTTTACAGATTTATATGCTACAAAATACCCACCAGACTTCAATAATGGCAACCCGTACCCCAATATAGTGCTTAAAGGTGCAACTGCTCGAGAGGTAATAATATCAAAATAATTTTTATACTGAGGCAAAAGATTTTCTGCACGTTCACATATCGGTGTGAAATTTTTCAGTCCAAGTTCTTCAGAAATCGTCGTTATTGCCATAATTTTTTTTCGAATACTATCCAATCCAAACACATTGATTTCCGGATAAGAAATCGCAATAGGTAACGACGGAAACCCACCTCCGGTACCAATATCCAACAATTTTCCGGCTTTATTTAATTTGAAATTTTCAAAAAACTTTTCAATAGCTAAACTGTCAAAAATATGTTTTTCCCACAAATATTTTTCATCGTTCTTTGATATAAGATTTAATTTCGAATTTTGTTCCAAAAAAATTCCCGAATATTTTTCAAAATCTTCTTTTTTAAACATTTATTTTCCCTTTAACAAGTTTATCAAATTCGACTTCTCCAAGCTTTAATTTTATATCATTAATCCTCAATTCAACCTTTGCGATATTATCTTTTTTGAAGTATTTTTGTGCAATTTCCAGTGATTTCAAATAACAATCGAGTGCTTGGTCAATATATTTTTTATTAAAATAATAATCTCCAAGAGCAAGATTTGACGAAGCTATATAAAAAGGTTCATTTAATTCAACTGCGGCATCAACTGCTTTTTTATAATAGTGCACAGATTTTTCAAAATCCTTTTTCCTAAACAACGAACCTAATTTTAATGATGATTGATAAATCCCATTCAAATTCTTTGTTGTTTCATCTATTTTTAAGCTTTCACTACAATATTTTATCGCCAATTCCGGCCTACCGTTTTCATCACATATTGAAGAAATGTTTGACAACGCATTAGCCAAATACGAATTATTTCGAAAATTGCCGTCAACACTAATACATTTTTTATAAAAATCAACTGCGCGTTGAACTTCACCTTTTTCATCACTAATCACACCGAGTTTGAAATACAATTCCGCAAGCACTTCTTTTTCTGTATCAGACTCGACCAACTCCAAAGCATTCAAATAATATGAATCCGTAATCACATCATTATCAGGATTTTTTTCTATGTCAGCCAATTGTAAATATGCTTTTATTTTTAAATTGCCGGAAGCCTCAACTGTATCAATAACCTCTAATAGCAACGCCTTTGCCCTATCATGCTTAAATGTTTGATAAAAAATTGTTGCCATATCAAATTTTACATTCGCAATTTTTATTGAATCACCTGTAGACTCATAAAATTCTAACGACAACTCTAAATACTTCAAGGCTTCAAACCACTGAGAAAGTTTCTCATAAGCATTTGTCAATTTTGCATAAATAGTAGGCAAAAAAGTATAAAAATCATCATCATTTTTCAGTGTTAAACATTTTTGGCAAATCGCAACAACTTTTCCGTAATTAAATTCAAGCTCTTCTTTTTGTGCAAGATTAATTAAATCAACTATACCTAATCCTTCAGTTTCTAAATTTTCAAGTTCCTCGTGATGCGCGTTATTCACAAAATTCTCAATCGACGCCGCAATATTATCCAGAGCCGAATATTCACCATCTTCAAAAATAAATGATACTTGCTGAATTGCTTTACGCGCAACTTCCATAGAACCTTGCGGCAAATGACTTGTAGGCTTTTCCTCCGATATTTTTGGAGTTGAAGTGGCTTGCTTGTACAAAAACTTCGGTTTTTGAGGAACAAACAAATTATGATACTCAATTTCATTACGCATTGTCGTGCGCGAAATCATCATATTACGCTCAAGAGGTTTAAGCGGAAGTTGTGTTTCATACAATTGCGCACAAGCCTTATGAATTTTTACAGAAATGTTTGTAGGAATCGAATTTTGAGCAATTTCTTTGTAACACTCCGGCAAATAAATGGAATTTTCAAGTTTCCCTAAAACTAAATTTTCTAAAAAATAAATTACACGATCTTCATCGTACAAATTCAAGGCTTTGACCAATTCTATATCCACCGGATGCCTCATTAATGTCAAAAACCTAAATAAATGACCACTTACAGGGTCAACCAATGCCAACGCCTCTCTTAATATAAAATCATTAAAAGATTGCATGCTTTTTGTGTAACCCGCAATAAAATCAATGAGTTGCAATTTTTGGATTTTCATTATTTTTATTGCTAATGTCGTGTAAAAATAATATCCCTTTGTGTATTTATAAAGTTCGTCCGAAATTGGTCCGATATTTTTGATTTGCTCTTGTTTTAAGTATTTTTCAAAAAGCGATTTCTCAAGTGCCAACACAGTAACTTTTCGATAAGTAAACTTATCCGCAAAATCTTCAAACGTAAATTTTCGTCCTATTAATACAAACTTAACATTACTAAACTTCGAAATATGAGAGAAAAAATCAATTATATCATATTTGTAATCTTTTAAAATATTATGCCAAGAATTTATTCTTATAACAATCGGATTTGATATATTTTGAAAATATGCCGAGATTTTTTGAGTAAAATTTTCCGATTTGGTTTTAGGAGTTTCAATTATACCTTGAGAAGTAAGCTTTTTAAATTCATCAAAAAACGCCAACAATATATCATCCAAAATCGTTGTTTCAAAACACGTATAATCTAAAACAATTGTTTGTTCATTCAAATAAGAAAATACTTTATCTGTAATAGAACTTTTACCGGTCCCCATAAACCCCGAAATAAAAAGCATCTTCTCGTTTGACATCATAAAATCTTTTATTTCTAAGATTTGTTTTATGTTATTTTCATACAAAAACTGCTTTTTATCAGGATTTTGCTTTATTAAATTTACTATATCTATATCAGAATTTATAAAACTTTTATTCATAATTTAATTTTAATTGAATTTACAAAATTTTGCAAACATCTGATAATAATTGCACTTTATTTTTTTTGATAGTATGATGATATTATTAGATTATATGGGGAGAATGGTATGGACTTTTTCAGAAAAAATCAAAAAATTATAATAGGAATTATCGCATTAACATTTTTGGCTTGGACAGTAGGCTTGATGTTGTTACCGTTGATTGCAAGATAGGTGAAAATCTTGAGAAAGAGTTTTTGCAAAAAATTATTTATAAAAATTCTTGTTGCGATTTTTATTTTTTCAAATATCGCACCTTGTAGTTTGGCTGCGAATAACTCCAAATCCAATCAACAAAAAATTCAAGCACTTAAAAAACTTGAAAATCAAGAAAAAAACAAACTTGTAAAAAACCAAAAACAATTAGAAAATACACAAAATTCTTTAACTACATCGAAAGCGCGCTACAATGATTTGGATTCACAACTTCGCAAACTGGAAGTTCAACTAAACGAAGCAACAGCCGAATATAACAAGTCTAACAATGTATTAAGGTCAAGAATTCGACACGTCTACAAGGTTCAACGACGCGGAATGTTTCAACTTTTGTTTTCAGCAATGGACTTGAATAGTTTACTTGATATCCTTTATTTTGAAAAAATCATACTAAAAAGAGATTATCAACATATATTGACTATCAAGAAAAAATCAGAAAGTATAATGGCAATAAAAGACGATATCAAACAAAAGAAAATTGCGCTTGCCAATACAATCAACAATATGAACGCGCAACAAAAATATATTCAAGGTGCTATTGCCAAAAATCAATCTATGATAAACAAGCTCCGAACTGACCGCAAAGCTTATGAAAGAGCTGAGAACGAACTCAAAAAGCAATCAGAAAAATTGGAAAGCACAATCAAAAAATCAAATCCGACAATTTCATACGCTACCGGCGGAAGTTTTTTAAAACCAATTGCAGGTAGCATAACATCTCCTTTTGGTTGGAGAATTCACCCTATATTTAAAAGTAAAACATATCACTCAGGAATAGATATCGGAGGCCCAAATGGCGGTGCAATAAAAGCATCTAATTCCGGCAAAGTTATTTATTCCGGTTGGTATGGCGGTTATGGTAAAGTTGTTATTATCGACCATGGCGTCGTCAACGGCAAACCTACAACCACACTATATGCACACATGTCATCAATCGCAGTTTCAAATGGACAAAAGGTTACAAAAGGACAAACAATTGGACGTGAAGGTTCAACAGGCTACAGTACCGGTCCACATTGCCATTTTGAAGTTCGAATTAACGGCAAACCAAATGACCCTCTAAGATTTATATAAAAGGAAAAATATTTGAAAAATCGTTTTTTAATCACATTGTTAATATTGTCAGTAATGTCACCTGCTTTTGCGGATAAGGTGATAAAGTCTGCAGTATATGATTCAGAAATGGATTTACAAAAAACTTTTTATGAATCTCCATTGTCACAAATTCCAAATATGGAAGTTGATAAAGTAGATACAATTCCACCACAAGGATATTATCCAGCGGGCAGAAGACCCCCGTATAGTGACCGCTCAATGCCTTTATTCAAACAAGTTCGTATAAAAATTACAAACTACTTTAGGCAAAAAGATATTGATAACGCGCAAAAATATCAATCTAAAAAAATTGAAGATATGGATGAATTTGACGAACTTGATAACGAACAAGAAATAACACTCTATTCTTCCTCAAAAGAAACCCCGCCAAATGAAACTCAATCTCAAGAAGTCACCAACACTGAATTGTCCGAAGAAACAGTTGTTAATACTGAACTTGTCGGCGGAGTAAAAGAACAAGTTGTAACAAAAGAAGCTATCTTAGATGCCGAAACGGTTGATTTTAACAACGAAACAATGGATATCACTGCAATCGGAAACCCTATACTAAACTTTCCTAACCAAAATATTACATTAAAAGCCGATAAAATCATCTATAATAATGTTTCTAACATTTTAAAAGCCTACGACAATGTCGAAATTTTACGAGATGGCTCAACAATATATGGTGATTATATTCAAATAAACCTAAATGAAGAAAATTCTCTTATTAACAACGTTATAACATCCGGCGAAAGTTTTGAAATTAGAGCTAAAAATGCCACTTCAGACGAAAAATCTATTGTCTTAAATGAAGGGAACATGCAATCTCAAGGCAATTATATTTTCCGTTTAAAAACAGCAATGGTAGGCGGTTTTGATTATTCAAGAATGTTAATTTCAGACGAAGATAAATCATTTTTAACCGAATTGACCGGTGAGCGTTCGAATATAACAGTAAAAGTAGATGAATTGGAAGTTGATGCAAAAAAAGCACACAACGTAATAACCGCAAAAGAAATTGAAATTTATAACGGCAAAAAACATTTGCTTGATTGGTCACTATTCCAAGCACACACAAACAAAGAACAAGACTATTTCGAAGGTAATTATCCGGAAGTCGGGTCAAAAAATCCAATGGGATTTTGGGTTGGTGCTGGGCCGGTATTTGATATCCCTAACGGAGCAACTCTTAAAGTTATGCCGCTTTTAAACTACAAAAATAAAATTGGTCTTGGTGGTGCCCTAAAATATCGCAGTGCAACCAACCAAACACATTTTATGTACGGTTCAGCCAAGGACGTTTTTGTATTAAAAGGTAAACAATACTTAGATGACAAATTGTATTTACAATATGGTATGAACGCATTTTTGGATGAATGGTTCTTAGGTGCCAGAATGCCGAAATACTCTATTGAGGCAGTTTATGCAGATGGCGCAGTTATACCAAATACAATGGGTGAAGGTTTACATCTTCAATTTAAAAACAGAATTTCGGCGGGTTACATCGGAGATGCAAAATATACATTACGCGATGAAAATATCGCCGAAGGCAAAGATGCAACATCAAGATTTAGATATATGGCCGAAATTGTTCAACCTTTGTATCGCTACGAAGACAAAGAACGCTTAAGACTCTTTGATTTTGGGGTTGTAATGCAAGGTTCTGCTGCAGTTTACGGAACAGGTGACACTCAATTTATAGGTAGAATTGGGCCAAGAATTCACACCCAATACAAATATTGGATGCAAGATGTCGGATATTTTGCATCAGGTTACCACGATGAAACCCCTCTAAGACGTTACGATACATATCGTTATGGACACGCAAATGTTTATTTGAGAGAAGCAATTAGGCTAAACAAATATTTAGCGGTTGCTTGGTCTTGCTCCGCAAACTTACTTAAAGAAGCCCCTAACGGTAAACTTTTACAAGAAAACGGTTTCTTAGTTTCTCTTGGGCCGGACGATTTAAAAATTAATTTAGGATATGACTTTGTCCGAGAAGCTACGTTCTTCAACATTACAATGGCAATGAACGTCAAGGATTCAACTTTAGAATACAAAAAAATGGTAATTAAAAATCCTGATAGATTATCAAGTTCCAAAACTTACGTTAAAGAGCTGCCAAAACAAACAGACTTTGTCACTGCAACAAATGCCAAAATTTTAAATCCTAAAATGCAATACGCAGAAGTTATAGAAATCCAAGATCCGGATAAAGAACAGGTACAATAATGCTAAACAAAATAAAACAAGATTTAATTAAATACGGAAAACTCTGCGGGGAAAAAAATTTTACCCCTGGAGTTTCAGGCAATATTTCCGCAAGATTTGAAGATAAAATATTGATTACAACATCGGGTTCAGCAAATGGCTATTTGAAAGAAGACGATTTTGCACTAATTGATTTTGAGGGCAATCTAATCGAAGGAACCAAAAAAGCTTCCAGTGAAAAAATGCTTCACGTAGAATTTTACAAAATGCGCCCTGATGTGAATTTTATCTTGCATGTTCACGCACCTTATTTGAGTTCATTTGCATCTGCGCATGTTGCTCTTGACGAACCAATTATGGCCGAAAACGTATATTATTTTGGTCAAATACCATTGGCTGAATACGGTTTACCTTCATCAAAAGATTTGGTTGAAAAAACTGCAAAATATTTTGACAAATATAATGCCGTTTTGATGGCAAATCACGGCGTAATTGTCGGTGATTCAACTTTGGAAGGCGCATACCTAAAATTAGAATTAGCAGAAGCTTATGCACAAGTAGTTTTGAATACCAAATTATTAGGAGGCGCAGTTTTGCTTTCTGAACAACAAGTAAAAGATATATATTCACTAAAATAACTTGTGCTATAATAAATCCATAATAAAATAAAGAGGAAAATAAAGTGTCATCATTAATGTTGGAAAATAAACAAGGATTAATCGCCGGAGACGGAACATTACCGGTAAAAATGGCTCAATATGCCAAAGAAAACGGATTTGAAGTTATATGTATTTCTTTAGCAAAAGATAATGTTAAAGAATTAAAAAAATATTGTTCAAAAGTCTATTCTTGTCACCCGGGAGAAGTCAACAAAATCGAACAAATATTCAAAGATGAACAAATCAAACAATTGACATTTCTTGGTAAAGTACACAAAAGAGTACTTTTACAATTGCACAAATTTGACAAGCGTGCCATTGAATTAATAAAAGCCTCAAGCCGTTTAAATGATGACGAAGTTATGCTATTAATAGTAAAAGAGTTTGAAAAATTGGGCGTAACCGTACTTGACCAAACTATTTTTATAAAAAACTTAATGATTCCAGCCGGAGTTTTGGGCAAAATAAAACCGACAAAAGAACAGTTAGAAGATGTAAATTACGGTTTTTGGTTAGCTAAAGAAATGGGAAAAATTGATGTCGGTCAATCCGTAGTCATCAAAGACAAAATGATTATGGCTGTCGAAGCGATAGAAGGTACAGATAAATGTATAAAACGTGGCGCAAAACTTGCAAAATCAGATGCGGTTGTAGTAAAAGTTTCAAAACCAGCTCAAGACCAACGTTTTGATATCCCTGCTATAGGCCTAAGAACTTTGAAAACAATGAGCCGATACAAAGCCAGTCTAATCGCGGTTGAGGCAAATGAAACCATTATTGTTAATCAAGAAGAAGTTATAAAATTTGCAAACGATAATAATATCGTAATTATGGCAGTATAATTTATGAAAAAATTATTTATTATTACAGGTGAACACTCAGGAGATATGCATGCCGCGCATGTAGTAAGTGCATTAAAAAAAATAAACTCTAACATTACAATCGAAGCAGTCGGCGGAATGAATTTGGCATCTCAAGGTGTAAAATTATTTTCTACACACGAAAAAATGTCTGCCGTCGGGCTTTCCCCTGAAATAATCTTAAATCATCTATTTTTAGGTAAACGAGTTGTTGATTATATAACAAAAGAATTTAAGCCGGATGCAGTTTTGTTAATTGATTACGGAGCTTTCAATTTAAACGTAGCAAAATTTTTAAAAAAAGCCGGCATAACTATTTATTATTATATACCGCCTCAAGTTTGGGCAAGCAGAAAATGGCGTATTAATACAATTAAAAAATATATTGATAAAGTTCTTTGTATTTTCCCATTTGAAAAAGAAATGTATGAAAATTACGGTATAAATGCACATTACTGCGGACACCCACTCGTTTCTCAACTTGCACCAAAAGTTGATAAAGAAGAATTCTTTGAAAAATACGGACTTGATAAAACAAAAAAATTAGTTTCAGTATTCCCCGGTTCAAGAAAATTTGAACTAAAATATTTAGCAAACGAATTTGTAAATACCGCAAAAGAACTTCAACGATTACATCCGACTTTGCAATTCTGTTTTTCTCAAGCTCCAAATTTATCTGATGAAGTATATGCAAAATATTTAAAAGATGTCGATTTTAAAGTAATTAAAGGAGATAATCAAGCTTTACTTAGTGTTTCAGATGCCTTGATTTTAGCTTCCGGAACTGTGGCATTAGAAGCCGCATTATACCAAACCCCAATGATTATAGCTTACCGAGGCCCACAAGTTTTTTACTGGATATATTTGCTTGTTAGATGCATAAAAAGAGTTTCTCTTCCGAATATTATTGCAAACAAATCCATCGTACCCGAAATTATCCAGCATAATTTATCAGTCAAAAATATTGTAAACAATATCGAAAAATTATTATATAACGAAGATTTTCGCAAAGAAAATATTGACGAATTAGGTACCGTAAAAACACTTTTGTCAGATAAAATTTCTTCTGAAGAAGTTGCAAAAGTCCTTAATCAAGATATTTTTTCTTCATAATTGTTGAACCTACTGCAAAAATAGGATTGGCAGAATTTTGCTATTTGTTATAATACCGCTGAGAGGTAAGATTATTATGACAGTAAGAGAGCAATTAGAAGAGCGAGAATACAAATTTTTGAGTGAATTTGCAACAAAAAGCAAAGACTCCAAAGGTAGAAAAAAACTAGAAGACGAATGTGATTTAAGAACAATTTTCCAACGAGACAGAGATAGAATTTTGCATTCAAAGGCTTTCCGGAGATTAAAACACAAAACTCAAGTGTTCTTATCCCCGTTTGACGACCATTTTAGAACACGTTTAACACACACTTTAGAAGTCGCACAAATAGCTCGAACAATTGCGCGCTCATTATATATGAACGAAGATTTAACCGAAGCGATAGCACTGGGACACGATTTAGGTCATACACCTTTTGGACATTGTGGCGAAGGAGTGTTGAACGAATTAGTTGAAGGCGGATTTCATCATAATTTGCAAAGCGTACGAGTAGTTGAAGTTCTTGAAGACTTAAATCTTGCAAAAGAAACCGTTGACGGTATTCTAACACATACTTGGGGCTTTAAACCAAAAACTCCGGAAGCACAAATCGTACAATTAGCCGACAAAATTGCATACATAAATCACGATATTGAAGACTCAATAAGAGCGGGAATTATTGCGGAAAGCGATTTGCCAAAAGATTGCATAGAATATTTTTCTTCAAATCAGAGCAGACGACTTAGCAAAATGATACACGAAGTAATTTCAAATTCTGTAGGCAAAGAATTTGTTTCAATGAGTGAAGAAGCATGGGGCTATACAACAAAATTACGAGATTGGATGTTTGAAAATGTTTATATCGAATCTCCGGCGAAATTAGAAGAAAAGAAAGCCCGTAGAGTAATTGAAGAACTGTTTTATTTGTACAAGGACATGCTAACACCAATCTGTCCGCATGACAAAATTGAACGTATTGTTGTAGATTATATCTCCGGCATGACTGATAGGTATGCGATAGAAAAATTCAAAGAAAACTTTATCCCTAAAGGTTTGCAACTTGGCGCAAGAGAAGACTATCTGTTTAAACTGGCAAATATTTATTAATATCTTTACGAAAGCATAATATTGATGTATAATTTGGATATGGAGAGAAATACCGTAAAAATACAGGGCTTGCCCGTTGATACATTTAATTTCGAAGAAGCTTTACAATATGCACAAAATCATTGCGGACAAGTGGTCACCATTAATCCTGAAATTATCGCATACGCACGCAAAACACCAGAGTTCAGAGATATTGTCAATAATGCAGACTTGATAATTCCGGACGGTATCGGCGTTGAAATAGGATTAAAAATTCTTGGTCATAATATCAAGCGAATTGCAGGTATAGAATTTGCACACGCCCTTTTGGTAGAAGCAGCAAAAACCTCGTCATCAGTAGCGTTGGTCGGAAGCAAACCCGAAGTTATCTCAAAAACCGTAGAAAATTTACAAAATCAAATAAATAATTTGGAAATAATTTATTCTCAAGATGGATACTTCACTGATGAAAACAAAGTTTTGACAGAACTTACCAATGCTAATCCGCGCTATGTTTTAGTAGCGCTTGGTGCACCAAAGCAAGAAGAATTTATTATGCGAGCCAAAAAACTTTTACCAAATGCCCTAATGATAGGAGTAGGGGGCAGTTTTGATGTTTGGTCAGGCACTGTCGAAAGAGCACCCGAAATATACCAAAAAATGGGACTTGAATGGCTTTATAGAACAATAAAAGAACCTAAACGATTTAGACGAATATTTCCAACATTACCGCTATTTATGGTTAATGTATTAAGAGAAAAAATTATTGGAGAATAATAATGCTAAACGATAATGAAATTAACAAATTAGAAAAACTTGCAAACGAAACACGTAAAAACATTATAGAAATGGTTTATACCGCACAATCAGGCCATATTGGCGGAGCATTATCAAGCACTGATATACTAACCGTTTTGTACAACAAGTGCATGAAAATCGTTCCTAAATGGAAAAATGACAACGATTTTGAAAAAAGAGACCGATTTGTGCTTTCAAAAGGTCACGCTTCTGCCGCATTGTATTCTGTTTTATCTCAAGTTGGATACTTCCCTAAAGAAGAATTATTAACATTTAGAAAACTTGGTTCTAAACTACAAGGACATCCTTTTTTGCATTGTAACGGAGTGGAAGTTGCCACTGGTTCATTAGGTCAAGGATTATCTTTAGCATGCGGCATTGCATTGTCACTCAAACTTGACAAAAATCCTGCCAATGTATTTGTACTTATGGGCGACGGAGAACTTCAAGAAGGAAGCATTTGGGAAGGTTTTATGAACGCGGCACACCATAAATTGAATAATCTAATCGCAATCATAGACAGAAATCGCCTACAAATAGACGGTTCTACTGAATACATAAAATCTTTGGACAATCTTGCCGATAAACTAAAAGCATTTAATTTTGAAGTTTTTGAGATTGACGGACACGACATAAACGCCATATACAAAACAATCGAAACTGCAAAAAAATCTTCTTGTCCGGTTGCCATAATTGCAAACACAATAAAAGGCAAAGGTGTAAGTTTTATGGAAAATAACGCCGGTTGGCATGGAAAAGCACCTAAAAAAGAAGATTACGAAAAGGCTATACAAGAATTATCAACTAAAATTTCTTAATAAACAGGTTACATATCAAGCAAAATATGGAATAATAATTATATAACACGAGGTTGGATATATGTTAAAAAGAATAAAACGATTTGCGTTTTCATTGGCAGAAGTTATGGTTGTATTAGCAATTGTAACAGCAGTTGTTGCCGTTAGTATAAAAATTACAAAATCCAGATTTGATTCGGTAAACCGATATTTATACTACACTGCGTACTCTACACTTAAAACTTTAGTTGCAGAAGTTCACCTCAAAATCAATTCTGAAACACCTAATATAGATCAAGTCACCGGCGAAACACTTCCATACAATGAGGCAGCTCCTATTTGGGATGGTACAGAGACTGGAAAGAATTTATGTTTTGGAATTGCCGAATTTGCAAACTTAACTGCAAGTGGAGAATTGTGTGATACCGGTGCGGAAAAAGCAACCGTTGATAACATTGCTAATTCGCCGGAACCATATTTTGGTGCTATAAAACCATCTCTTATATTACGCAACGGTATGAGACTTTATTCATTAACTAAAACTGAATCCCCTTCAATACTAAATGATTTCACTATATTCAACGAAGATGGTTCTGAAAGTGAAGCTCTATCCGATAATGCTCGTAAAGCTTATCTTGTCTATGTTGATATTGATGGCGAACGAAATGATTCCACACTTTGGGAAGATATTTACCCATTTTATATAACATTGAACGGATATGTTATTCCTGCATATAAAGATGGCGGAATTGGCGGTGCAAACAATATTGTTGATATGGCAACAAGTATTGAATATGATGATGTTAATCCTTCTAACGGTAATGTAAATTCCCGCTGGCTCGCAAAAAATATAACATTTCAAGATGCAGCTTGTCGATCCGGATTTGTCAACGCACTCGGATATTGTGGCAGCAGAGAAACTGATGATATATGCAAAAAAGCCACAGACAAATACGCAAATTGCAGAGTACGAGTAATAGCACCAATAAAAATATTTTAGGTAAAAATGATTTTTGATAAGATAGAAAATATAGATTTATACACAAATATTCCTTCAAGCGTAACGGAATTTTTAAAAAACTTAGATAAAAATATGCAAATCGGGCGATACGACATTGCCGAGAATATTTATGTAAATGTGGATAAATATAATACAAAGCCATACTGTAATACAAAAATGGAAGCACACAAAAAATATATTGATATTCAGCTTTTATTAAATGGTTTGGAAAGATTGGATTATTCGAATATTGAAAATCTTTACGTATCAGAAGAATATGATGAAGAGCGCGACGTTATGTTTTTTAAAGAACCTAAACACTCAAATTCCGTAATTCTTAACGACTCAAATTTCATAATGTTATATCCACATGACGCGCACAGACCCCAAATAAGTCATGACAATAACAATTCCGAAGTTACAAAAATTGTCATTAAAATAAAAGTTGATTAAATTTATACTTTATTTATTGTTTTATTTTTGTAATTAGATATTTGACTATTTGCAAGTGCATTTAAATTAGGGTCAATATATTTTTTCATTATAACTTTTTCTACAAACAAATCTATCGGTTTTATCGCCAAACCTAAAGCTATAAAACCCCCAACCGTTTTTAACATTTTTGCTCTAAATATCTGTGAATTTTCAAAATTTTTCAAAATTTCCGAGGCTGCAAATTCCGCATTATACTTTGCGAATTCAGGATTTTTTGCGAATTTTTCTTTATATTTAAGAAATTTATCAAACATCGCCTGCGAAAACTCTGCCGGTTTTTCGTTTTTCATAAGCTTCTCACGAATTTTAAACATTCTATCAATTCCCACCTCTGCAAACTGATGCACCTTATCTTTAGTTGACATGGCCATGGCTTCGGGATGTCGACGTGTCCATATATATTCAGTTAAAATTTTCAACGGATTTTTGATTTTTCGTGCACCCATTTCATGCTTCATTTGAGTGTCTAAAGCATCAAAAAATTCCGTTTTATATAGTGAAACATCATTTTGATATTTGCCAAGTTTTCGACGTTGCATAAAACCAATAGAAAACTTCGAAATTTCTTCTTGTGTTTGATATGTTAATCCACTTTTACCTAAACTCCCCGCAATAGAAGCAATTTTTTGACCGATTATAACTGCAGCAGTAGGCAAAACAACACTGGCTAAAAGTTGGAATATAGCTTGAGATGTACCTCTCATTGCATCCGGATTATAAGAGGTTTTGTCATTTTTATATTTATCATAAATGTCTGCACCAAAATACAACATTGCCGGAAACCACAAAATCATCCCTAATTTAGGCGCAATTTCACTGATTGCGGCACCAAGTTCATTAGAATACGCAAGCCCACGAACCGGCCATTTCATCAACGGGTCATTATAACTATCCGAAGTTTTCAACTTAGGCTGTGTATTATTTGTCCCCGAGGTAAAACTTTGGTTATTTATATTTTTTGGCGTAAAAGCATTTATCTTACAAGGCATAATAGGCGCCATTCCAATCACTTTGTAGTGTCTCCTTCTACAATCTATTTTTAACCCAATAGTATATTCAATATTTTAACATTTCTGAATAATAAACTTTGTCAGTAAATATCAAAAATTTTAACAATTATTTACTCAAATGATTCTTCGAGAAAAAAAGCTCCCGTTAAGGAGCTCTTTAATTTGCCGATGGCCAGAGTCGAACTGGCACGTGGGGTGAACCACACCAGATTTTGAGTCTGGCACGTCTACCAATTTCATCACATCGGCCCACAACTATATAATAACAGAAACATTTTAAATTTCAAATATTATTTTTATTTTTTTTTATAATCTTCACAAAACGACTTCATGTTTGATTTCACAAGATTTTGGGAATGTATAAAATACAAATAAAAGGAGAGATTTATGAGGCTATTTTTACTTTTTACATTTACATTGGCATGCCTAAATTACAATTTTGCATTTTCTACACCACTTGAAATGGGAATATCAAAAGAACAATATATCGGAGGCAACCGAGTTATTGACGGAGAAACAGGTTTACCGATAGCTGGTGCTGAAATCTCAGTACCGCAAAAAAATTACAAGGTTTATACAAATGCAGACGGTTATTTTTCTCTTCAATCAAATATGAATTCACCAACAATAGTTTCGGTACAAAAAGACGGATATCGCAACTTTTCTACAACATTATTGCCCTACGATAAACATGGCCCAATTAATTTATCTCTAACCAAAGAACAAGCCAACGACATTGAATTAGAATACGAATTGTGTCACCTTGGGGATAACAGTTTTTCTGAAAGTTCAGCTAATTCGGGGGATTTCAAATCTAAAGCGGTAGGCCCATTTTATTCAAAAGTTTTCAAACTACCTAGCGCTGCTCTTAATCGAACAAATTATCTTGTAATCGGCTCTATTATTGGAATAGATACACAAATGGCAAGAAAATTAGGGCAAAATAGAGTTACAAATTCATACTCTACACCTCCAGAAGTTTATTTTAACGGAACAAAAATCGCCGAAATACAATTAAACGGTGATAATCAAAGAATAAAAATACCGAACAAACTTATCAAAGGAGATTCAATGAACGAAGTAACCATTCGCACAGGACATAATCTATTCCAAATGGCACATCTGGATTATGATGATATCGAATTTATGAACTTGAGCATACACGCAGAATAAAAATATTTTTCAAAAAACTATTTCCAATTATATATTTCTTTCAACTTCGCAATATCAGTAGGCGTAATTTCCATTTTCGCATTAGCACCGGGAAACATCACGCTTTTATTATCGCTTGAATGTTTTAACCCAATTGCATGTCCAACCTCATGAACCATTACGACATACCTTATATCTTGATTTAATACTTTGTCATCAAGCGTTTTGTCTGCAATCCATATTACTGCATGATTAATTGACTCACCATATTTTGTGGTTCTTGTAAGCCCTATTGTCAAATCAGAAAGCGGCTCTTCGATTTTTTCAACAAAACGAACTTCTATATCCGCAGAATTTGCACGAGGCACATAATAAAATCTCATTTTATCATCAGTAAATTTGGCCCACTCCTCAAACGATTTTTTCATTAAATCGGAATCTTCATGTTCTGGAATATAAACTCTTATTTTTTTAGTAAATTCCCAACGTACAGCAGCAAAAGTTTTCAATTGCGCAAAACTTAGGGTTACCAATAAAACCAACACCACTATTATGAATATTTTTTTCATCAAACTACCTTCTTTTAAACAGACTAAAAATGCATATCAAACTTCGACGGCGTACCGTTTACTTTTTCATCTTCCATACGCATTGCAGAACCTATAGTAAAACTATGGGCAAAGAACCTATTAATTTGATACGCAATATCCCCGTTAAATACTTCTTCATTCTCTTCAAGGAAATTAAACAACGGCTCAACCGGAGATGCGACAATACCATTCAAAGTTTCTCCGGCTTGCTGCAGAGTTCTTTCTCCTATTTCCGGAACCTTAATATTCATCCCGAAAGGTTTATATGGTCTATTAAATGATGCTCCGTTTTCTGTCATTTGCCTATTCCTCTTAGTATTACAATCTACTAATCGGAATATCTATGTCAAAACTTAAAACTTTCAATCATTTTTTTACAATTGTTAATATAATTACCTAATATTCGGGATTATATTTGAGTTTCGAGGTATCAATTTTTCTACCGGTAGTTTGTCTGTAATTTTTAACCATACCTATAACATCTTCACTGTGAAAAAGTCCGGCATTTGCATCTTCAATTATCTGATTAAAATATTTTTGTCCGGCTTCAAGACTAAAAGGGAAATTCTCACCCGAAATATCGTCACTTCCATGAATTCCATTACAACGTTTACAAGCCAATCCCATATTGAACATTTCATTTGCCCCACCTTTACTACGCGGGATTATATGTTCAATAGATACCGCAGACAAATCCAGAAAATTGAATATAATTGTTTCTGCTGAACGATTTTTATGCTTAACGATAAATGCGTGCTCATTATTTATTGATGTCGGCAATGTTTCAGAAATATCTTCAATCCTTTTTAAAAGTTCTTTATCCTCAACACCTTCTAATATTTCAGCCAACTTGTATCTAAAAGCTTTATTACTAAATTGTAATGTTACCGGTTTTTTATCAATTTTATCTGTGGTTATATTACACAATTCAACAATATCTTCTCGCCGCACAGATGCAGCCAACTCTTTAATCTTACCTAAAATTAACTTTTGAACTTTTTTAGGAGCATCTTTGTCTTTTGGATCAACATAATTACCTTCAGCTTTCGGATTTATTTTTGTTTCTTTGTACATTCTCGCAATTAATCTTGAAGGAAAAGGTTTGTCACCTAATTCTTTAAATGTCGGATGGTTTAATAAATTTGCAATCTCTTTTATATTTTTAGAAATTTTGCTATCACTAATCAAATCGGCCATTTTAAAAACTTGATAATAAAACTCTTTCGCACTATATGCACTTACATAAGGTTTACCCTCAATTCTATATTCAGAATTTTCCAACAATTTATTAAACGCAAGTTGTTGCTTTTCCGGCAATTTATCACCTAATGCTCTCAACTGGGCAAATACACTTTGCTGATCAACAATTAACTCCTTTTCTGCTTGCGGGAAAAGTTCCTTAATTGCGCCTTGCAATGACAAATGAGGATTTTCCTTACCTACTTTTTCAATATTGCTAATTATATTTAATTGTGTTTCTGAAAAATAATCTTTAAAATGACGCATTACCCGCGCAAAAACTTCAGCATTCCGCGAAAGTTTTTTACTTCTTATCAAAAATTTATCAGTTTCTTCTTGGACAAACATTAGATTTTCACACCACATACAACCGACATGCCCGCCACGTGCATATTTTCTAAATGCAGACTGAGATTCTATGGCCGCTTTTGTTATAACCGAATTTCCAAAATATATACCGGAATATTGCGGCAAAACAACAAAATCATTAGATACTTTTGGTTGTGAATATTGATTGCTTTGTTTATTAGAAGTTCGATTATTTATAAAATTAGCGCGATATTGTATAGGCAAAATTTTCATACAATAGAAAAATCGCTAAACAATCTTTTTTGCCATTATATTAAATCTTTGTAACACTTGTCATTTAATAGTGACAAATCAATATTTATCTCATTTTCGGATAAACACGCCAAAACGTGACAAAGATTTTCGATATATTCTTTTTTCCCTATCCCTTTTTTACAAAGTGAAATCAATTTTTCGGCATGAACTTGAGCATTATGAGGCATATCCGGATTTTCTTCCAATTGCACCGACAGCGGATAATGATGTCTGGAACTATTACAATAAGAACATTCCAGAGCAAAATTCAAAGAATTATTAAGCCCATTTTGACTGCGAGGCTGGAGATGTTCAAACGTACCGACAGCGGGATGGATAAGATTAAGAGCAATAACCTCGGGACGTTTACGAGCATTTTTCACAACAAAAGCGCAGACTTCATCACTTGAACGCGGTAATCTTCTGGCAATCTTAATAATTTCTTCCTTCATTTTTTCATTATTAAAATTTTTCAAGATACCTTTCAATTTTATTATAAACATTCTACGACTGAAAGCCTTTTTAGGCGCAGGATTAAATATCGTATCGTTGGTTTTTATCATCAAATTACGCAATTTATGCGCAATTTTAGATGGCAAAATTCGTCTATAAAAACTTATTTTATTAAATATAACACTTTGAATTCGAACTAGCGCCAACTCATGAATATCACGTTTCATCATCAACAAATCTTGAAAATTTTTGTCCGGATACTTAACTGCCATATCTTTCAACATGTGATAAACTTGCTTCTCTACAGGAAACATAATATTCTCAAACGGTTTCAAAATCTCCACAACTTCAAGAGCAGTTCCGGTCAAATCCATTCTTTCCAACTGCGTATACACATCAGGCGGAATCATCTCTCTACCACAACAAATACAAGGAATGCGATAATTTAATAAACTCTTCAATTCTCTTCGTGTCAAAGGAATTTCAGAGACCTTAAAAGTTATTTTTTTAGTTTTAAATTTCTTTCGCGCCATAAAATCACCAAACTATCCAATTATATTATACCCATAATTAGATAATTTTTAATCACTTATCGCAAAAATTACCCCATTGGTGGCGGTTGAATATATAATGGCTTCAAAAGTCTCCAGTCACAATCTACCTTAGACATTTTTTCAATAGCAATATCAACCAGAATTTTACCGAGATTATCTGCACTTTCTTGGTACGAAATTCCGCCAAAAATTTCTTGCATTTTATTATCGGTCACAACATTATACGCACCGCTCAAAACTATTTCTTTTACTTGTTCAATACTAACGGCACCTTTTATTTCGGTATCGCAATACAGATACGCACAATTTTTGCGGGCATCTAAAGCAACAAGAGGATTATCTCCACCCAATTTTGCCAAAATTTCTAAAGATGAAACGCCAACTGCTTTACAATTTAATTGCTGCGCCATAACTCTCGCAACTGTTGTACAAGCACGAATACCGGTGAAACTACCCGGCCCGACATTTGTTGTTATCAAATCAATATTTTCAGGTTTAAGATTATTTTTTGTTAAAATATCCCTTATCGTTGAGATTAAAAAAGCAGAATGGTATTTGCCATCCTTATTTTCAACTATTTCTGCAGCTAAAAAATCTTCGTCACGTTTTAATGCGACATACATTTTATCCAGACAAGTGTCAAAACCCAAAGTAATCATTGCATAAGCCCCTCTATAATGCCGTATTCATCTTCGCCGACGAATTCAAAATCATATTGCCTTGCATCATCATCGGAATACGTGACATTTATTTTTAAATGATTGAAAGGCATTTCGTCTTGCGAAAACTCCGCCCACTCGACAAACGTAAGTTGACGACCTTCGGAATACTCTCTCAATTCATCAACAATAGTTTTTACACCTTCGTTTTCCAAACGATACAAATCAAAATGATACATTGGCAAAATTCCGGAATGATACTCGTTCAAAATAACAAAAGTAGGACTTGTCACATGTTCTTCAATGCCCAAGGCATCTGCCGCCAATTTTACAAAAGCAGTTTTCCCCGCGCCAATTTCACCATATAAAGATACAAAACAACCATTTTTAGCCAATTTTACGAACTTTTCGGCTAAAGATTTTGTATCGTCTAAAGAGTAACACTTTTTGGAATAAATTTTAGTCATAACAAACAACGGCTCGATTTCGGCCTTCCTCCTTGGCTTTGTATAGTGCTTTATCAGCATTTTGTATTAATGTATCAGGAGTATCGTTTTCGGAAAGTTTTCGCACTCCCAAACTTATAGTAACATTAATACTTTGCTGAGAAACTTCAGGATTAATTTTCCCGATATTAATTTTTTCAGCTTCGACTGCCGCACGCAAACGATTAGCAACCATTTCAGCCGCATCAATATCCGTAAATGGTAAAAGAATAACAAATTCTTCGCCTCCATAACGACCGGCGATATCATAATCCCTTAAATGTCTTTTTATAACCCGCGAAACTACCTTCAAAACATAGTCTCCGGCGGCATGCCCATACGTATCATTTACCGATTTAAAGAAATCAATATCGCACATAATCGCACACAAAGGTTTTTCTTGACGTTTTGCCGAAGAAACTTCTTGTTTAAGACGTTCTTGTAGTTGGCGTCTGTTATAGAAATTCGTCAATGCATCAAGCGTTGCGTGTTTCAAAATCTCTGCATAAACATTTGCTCTGTTTATTGTTGTAGCAGCTTGGTTTGCCAATTGTTCAATACATTCAACTTCTTTTTCATGAAGTTCAATATCAACACTTTTGGTCACGATAGTTCCAATCAATTTACCTTCCGCCGTCATCGGAAAAATCCCGATTTTCTTATTTACTGTAGTAAAATATTCGGAATTAACATCAACTATTTTTACCATTTCGAGTATTTTGTCATCATTACAAGCATTCGGCCATATCAATTGCATATTATTATTTTCTTCATCAGCAAGAAAAATATACACCAAATGTTCTGATACAAATTTGTCAATCATTTCACCAATAATAGGAATTATATAATTCATTTCATATTGTGTTTCAATGATTTTGGCAATATTTTTCATCGAAGAGTGAAACTCTACGTTTTTTTGCATTCTTTCAGTCAAAATTGAGTTTTGAACTTTTAAAGAAATCATACAATCACAAATCGCCAAAAATTCAATAACTTGTTGAATATCACCATCTGTCACTCTCAAAAGTCCGATTACTTTGCGATATTTTACCAAGGGATAATATAAAACATTATCCCAAATAACCGGCTCTAAATATTCATTTAATTGAGACCAGACATCATTTATTTGAGTTTTTTTATCTTCAACAATTTGCCAAGTTTTTGCAAAATCACGTAATGCCTTTGTACTTTCATCCAAAACAAAAATCGAAACATCACTTATACCAAATTTTTCTATCAGAAAATTTTCAAGCGAAGAAACAACACTTTTAGGATTAAAAGCATCATTTAATAATTTTGATAATTGTTTTACTGCTGATAACAAAACCTATTATCCTTCTACCTTTTCCATAATTTCATCCGGAATATCAAAATTTGCATAAACATTTTGGACATCATCGTGTTCTTCCAAACGTTCCAACAATCTTAAAATCAATTTTGCAGTTTCTTCTTCCGTAACGTCAATAACATTTTCAGGAATACGAGTTAACTCTGCTGAAATCGACTTAAACCCTTGTGCTTCAAGCCCTTCAACTACACTTTGGAATTTATCAACTGCTGTTAGAACTTTATATTGTTCTTCTTCTTCTATAACATCTTGTGCATCAAGCTCGATTGCGGCCTCAAAAAGTTTATCAAAATCAACATCATCACTATTAAACAAAATAGAACCATATTGTTTAAACATCCAACCTACGCAACCGGTTTCCCCAAGATTGCCTTGGAATTTTGTAAAATAACTTCTTATATCACCTGCTGTACGATTTCTGTTATCCGTCATAGCCTCAACAAAAACCGCAACTCCGCCTGCTGCATAACCTTCGTACGTAAGTTCTTCATAGTTTTCAGCACCTTGTGCACCGGCACCTTTGTCAATCGCACGTTTAATATTATCATTAGGCAAACCTGCCGCTTTAGCTTTTTCGATAGCAGTTCTCAAGCGGAAATTTCCGGCCGGATCAGGCCCGCCCAATCTTGCTGATACAATCAATTCTCTCGAATACTTTTGAAACACAACCGCACGTTGTGAGTCTACTTTTGCTTTTTTGTGTTTAATGGTTGACCACTTTGAGTGTCCTGACATATTATTATCCTCTTTTTCGTACTATTTTTAATCAATATATTACCAGAAACATATTATTAGTAAAAATTTAGTGCAAATTTTGTCTCAAATAACTTTCAACAAAACCATCCAAATCTCCATCCATAACCGTTTCTACATTCCCGACTTCAAATCCAGTTCGATGATCTTTGACCATTTTATAAGGGTGAAAAACGTATGAACGAATTTGCGAGCCGAAATTTATATCCATATTTTCACCTTTCAAATCTGAAAGTTTTTTTTCGTGTTCAGCTTGACGAATTGCAAGCAATTTTGAAGCAAGTATCTGCATTGCATTTTCTTTATTCTGTAATTGTGAACGTTCTTGTTGGCACTTTACGACAATTCCTGTTGGTTTGTGCAAAATTCGCACTGCGGTTTCAACTTTGTTAACATTCTGACCGCCCGCACCTCCGGAACGCATTGTATCAACTTCTAAATCTTCAGGCGGAATAACTATTGTTTTTTCAAAATCCGCAATAATCGGCGAAACTTCTAGCGAAGCAAAACTGGTTTGTCGTTTACCGTTCGCATTAAAAGGCGAAATCCTAACAAGTCTATGTACCCCTTTTTCAGCTTTTGAATACCCATAAGCATACTTGCCAGAAACCTTAAATGTCGCAGATTTTATTCCGGCTTCATCGCCATCAAGCTTATCCATCAATTCCAATTTCCAACCACGATTTTCTGCCCAGCGAAAATACATTCTCAAAAGCATTTCAGCCCAATCTTGCGCATCTGTACCACCTGCACCTGCGTTTATGGTCAAAATAGCATCCGCATCATCATATTCACCACTCAACATCTGCCTTATTTCAAAACTATCCAATGCTTTTTCCAAATTTTTAAGAGATTGAAAAGCTTCTGAAATCAACTCTTCATCTTCCATTTCTAATGCAATTTCACTATCATCAATGGCATTTTGACAAACATCAATCACTTCAATATTTTCTTTTATATCCCGAACTCTTGCACCAATTTCGGATGCCAATTTTTGATTTGACCAAACTTCAGGGGATTGCAATTTTGCTTCACAATCTTTCAATTCTTCTTGCAAAGCAGCAAGGTCAAAGACACTCCTTAATATTTTCAAAACGAGGCTTTAATAATGCGATTAATTGTTTTACTTCTGTTTCCATATCAATAGCATAACACAAAAATCATACATATAAATCATTATTTTTTTACAGTTACGAGTATAATAATATTTGTTACACAAATAAAAGGATTTTAGATTATGGCAAGCGTTATTGAGGCATTTCGTGACTTATTTCGCGGAGAAGAAAAATTTACAACACATTCAACATTATTTGCAATTGCCGGTATTAGCGGTGTTTTGCAATTAATGAGTCAAACTTATACATCCCAATTTGAAACACTTGACACCACTGCAATGGGAACTTCGTCACTAATGAATACTATTGGAATAGTGCTGGGATTTTTTGTAATATCATGCTTACTTGGCATATATCTTCAAGGTTTTTATACGGTATATATTAACCGAAAATGGAGAGGTGAACTTGGTTTGCCGGAATTCAACGGTTCAATGTGGGGAGTTGGATTTAAATATTTTGTATTGCAACTTTACTGGGTAATTTTGTTTGCAATTGCCGGAGGACTTGCAGGCTTTTTATGCATTATTCCGGTTTTAGGCGTAATTGCGATGATTGCCGCTTTAATAATATTAATACCATACGCATTTGGTTTAAACTTTGTACAAGTAAAATTTGCAAAGGAATTTGATTTTGCCGGTTTATTTAGTCCGGCGCTACTTTTCAATTTTGGACGATTAACAATTTGGAGCGTAATTTTAACTTGGTTAAAATGTGTTCTTATTGCAATTATTATGTTCATTATACTAGCCATCATTGCAGGACTTGGCGGAGTAATTGTCAGTTTAATAGGCGGAATGGCAAAAGAATTTGGCGAAGTCATCGGTGCAATTATGGGCGGTTATATCGGAGCATTGCTTGGTCTTATATGGGCGCATTGCATGTTTGAAATTTATCTGGATAAAATCGATCCGGAAATGCCGGACGATGACTACGACATAGGCTAAAAACCCAAAGGATAACAAAATGCTTGACAACGGAGAAAAATTAGGGGCATTTATTATTCCAACAGGTGTTGGCGCTTCAATCGGAGGATTTGCCGGAGATGCAAGTGCTTGGGCACGTAAATTCAGCAAAATATCCAAACTCATATTAAATCCAAATGTCGTTAATGCCGGAGGTTTTTCCGGTATTAACGACAATATGTTTTACATTGAAGGATACAGCCTAGATGAATTTTTCAAAGGCAAATTGAATTTTGTCCCTTCAACAAACAATAAAATCGGTATAGTTTTTGACAAAGCAATTCCGCAAGATGTCTTAAACGTCCATATCAACACCATTCGCGCCGTAAAATGTGTCTATGATATTAACATTATAGATTACAAAATTACACAAGAAAATGTCGGTGTAAATTTTGATATTGATGCCACTGGGATTTCAATAGGAAGTGTTGAAAACCCCAATACTTATCTAAATGCAACAAAAGAACTTGTTGAAATGGGCGCAGAAGCAATCGCACTCGTATGTTTTTTTGAGGATCCCGAAAATATCAATAACGATTACGCAAACGGCCAAGGCGTTGACCCCGTTGGTGGAATTGAAGCCGTTTTGTCACACGCAATTTCAAAAAAATTCAAAATGCCAACTGCACATTCACCAGCTTTTGCCGATTATCAAATACATTCTGATTTAGTAGATGAAAAAGCAGCTTCGGAATATATCACACCAACATTTTTGCCTTGTATACTTTTAGGCTTAAATAATGCCCCAAAATTTGTTTTATCTGACGGAATTTCAATAGAAAACCTTGATTATTTAGTAATGCCATACAATTGTTTAGGCTCAATACCCGTCATCGAATGCATTAAACGAAACATCCCTATTTATGCAATAAAAGAGAACTCTACAATTCTAAACGTTACCACCGAAAAGCTTTATGAATCCGCACCAAATATCAAAATTTTTGATACATACCAAGATTGTTTAGAATTTGTCACACAATTGTAAATATATTTTATAAAATAGGCGGATGATTTAATCTTAAATCATCCGCCTATAAATTATTTAGTAATTATTTAAACCCAAGGGTCACCCGGTCTGCGTTGTTGTGGAATTTCTTGTCCAAATGCATTTCGATAATTTTCGACTGTTTCTCGTTTTGCTGCTGCTTCTTTTAATTTTTTGGCATCCGCCGCTGCTTTGGCTTCAGCTTCAGCTTTTTGTTTTGCTTTAAATTCAGGTGTTTTTTGCCAAGGAGGAGTATAGTCAACATCTTCCGAATGCTCTGACACTGGTGTTTCTGTAGGTTTATTTCCTGGCTTTTCAATTTGTTCTATCTCGGTTGCATCATGTCCTTTAACTTTAAAGGTTGCTCTTTCTGCTGCCTTTTTAGCTTTTTCTACAGCTTCTTCTTTCAGTTCTTTAATCAATGCTGCTTCACTTTCATAGGTTTTACCATTGTACACAATTTGTTTATCTTTATTCGAAGTTAATTTAGACAAATCAACACCTAGAGCTTTTAATTCAGCAGCTGTATCTTGAGTTTTAAGCATGAACCTAATATCTGCAATACTTGGCATATCTAATTTATTCAACTTGTCTTGTCTAATATTACCTTCTTTATCAACAACACTCGGGTTGAATTTCGTCAATTGAGCAATCAATTCATCTTTATCAACCACACCTCCAATATCACCAGCATTTGCTTGAATAAGTTTGTCAGCAAGTTCGGCTACTGTTTTAGAGCCTTCTGCAATCTTCCAATTTGCATCATCTTTTTTAACTCTTTGCCAAGTGTCAGGAACATTTATTAAAACTCTAGCTGGTTTTTGCTCCGGTTTTGGTTTCTCTTGTGCCGGTGGTTCCGGAACAATAGTTTGAGTTTCACCAGTTTTTGTATTTGTTACAATTTTTGTACCATCTTGATAAAATTTAGTATTTACATCACCTTCGGTTTGTTCTTTAATCAAACCTTCTTTAATAAATTTACCTTCATATTTTATCGTTGTAATACCATCCTCAGTGGTTGTTGTCTTCGCTGAATCAGGATCACCGGTAAATGACTCTACTTTAAGAACCTCTTTGCCATTTTCAAATCTTGTAAACGTTTGGTGTTGACCTGTTGTTTCAGTTGTACTATTAAGAGTATCATTAAACCAATCGTATTGGGTTGTGGTCTTAATACCATTTTTATCTATATCAACTTTTTCTTTAATTTTACCATTTTCATAGTTCACATGTATAATATTATCTTCATTTCCTTCATTATCATAATAAGTAAGATGTACATTTTTTACATTACCTTTGTCATCGTATTCTTTTTCACCTCTGGCATCTAGTACCATGTTACCATTTTCGTCTGGATACATAGTGTCAATTAGGACTTCTCTTCCTTGTGCATCATATCGAGTGAAGGTTTCATGATAAGCACCATTAGGTTTTACATAATGCCTTGCTAAACGAACACCATCTTCGTTATAATAATCAGTTGTGTTTTCATCAACTTTTACAAGATGAGTACCTTCTTCCAATTCGTTATTTTGAATTTGTTCTAATAACTTACGAGCTTCTTTGATTTCCTTTCTGCTTCCTTCTAGTCCCATAGCTTTGGCTTCTTTTTTAGAGATACCTGCCTTACCATCGGTATCAAATTTCGCCAAATCGCTTGCATAAATTGTGGAACTTTCGTCATAGCCTTTGGACTTGAAAAAATCAAACAATAGTTTGTTATCTTTCAAATCTGCCAGTCTCATCCCTTTGTTTGAAAATGTTTGTCTCAAACCATTTACATTGTTTACACCATCAACCATTTTTACCGCCTTTCTTTGTTACACACGTCACTAAATTAATGGATGTTTCACTCTACGGCATTTTAATTGATAAACTTTATTACCCCAAATTCATAAAAAACGCCAATTTCATTGATATGACAATATTTGAGGCTAATTCAAATTCGATTTAATATTTCTTCACAATTATTCTTCCATATTGACTTTTTGTAATTATTGGATTATAATACAATAAAATATTGTATCGTATTACAATAAATTATAGCATTAGGATGCATGGATTTTATATGGACTATATCGAACGCAACATTACAAAAGAACTTCTAAAGAGCATTGAAACACGACCACTAACATATTTAAATGGTGGCAGACAAGTTGGTAAATCAACATTATGTTCCCATTTATCGAAAGATATTAAGGTTAACCAAATGACTTTTGATTCTCCGTTACTATTGAATTCAGCTAAAAATAATCCAAGTTCTTTTGTTGATAATTTGCCTGATGATATGTTAAGTATCATAGATGAGGTTCAATTTGCACCGGAAATATTTCCTTATTTAAAAATAAAAATTGATAATAATCGTTTACAAGGTAATACAAAACAAAAGTTTCTTTTAACTGGCTCTGCAAATTTATTAGCATTGCCTAATTTATCGGAAGCATTAGTTGGTAGAATGTCTGTATTAACACTTTACCCTTTCTCTGCAAGTGAAGTATGTGGATTTAATACTTCCTTAATTGATAGATTATTTAATGAAAATTTAAAAATCTCTAAATATGAAAATTTTAATATAGTAGATATCATTAAAAAAGCGACTTACCCAGAAATTGCGCTTGATAATTCGATTGATAGAATTAAATGGTTCGATAGCTATCTTACAACTATATTAAATCGAGATGTGAAATCAATATCTGATTTAAAAAACCCAGATATAATGGTAAGTTTGTTATCTATATTGTCTATTAGAACCGGTGGACTATTAAACAACACAGCTATTGCAAGCGAAATGAGTATTGATTATAGAACTTATGAAAAGATGTTTGCATTTGCTTTAAATAGCTTTATTCTGTTTAATATTAAACCTTGGGCAAAACCTAACAAATTAAATAAACGATATGTAAAATCACCTAAATTATACTTTACAGATTGCAATTTCTTATCGTATATCTTAAAAAGAGATTTGGATGAGATTTATAACGCTGATAAACAAACCTTTGGTCATATCTTCGAAAACTTTGTAGCAAGTGAACTATATAAAACTGCTAAATTTAATGACATAGAACTCTCACACTTCAGAACTCAATCCGGCAGCGAAACAGATTTTGTATTAGAAAATTCAAAAGGTGAAGTGATTGGTATAGAAGTTAAATCTTCTAAAACCATAGATAAAAAATATTTATCGGGATTGCAAGAATTAAAAGAAGTTTGTGGTGATAAGTTTAAAAAAGGTATTGTACTGTATTCAGGTAATGAAGTATTCCCTCTTTCAGATGATATCTGGGCAGTACCTATATGTTACTTCTGGGAATAAATAAAAATCTTCCACAATATCAACTTTACAAAAGCATTTATTATAATAATTAGGTTTATTTAACTAATAACGCACTGATGAAATAAATTGTTTTGCGTCATCAACAGGTATTGCAAACCCAATCCCAATGTTAGAAATATTATTATCAGGATTATAAATTGATTGACTTATACCAATAACTTCACCCTTTGAATTCAACAACGGCCCTCCGGAACATCCGGGGTTTATCGCCGCATCAGTTTGAATTCGATGTTTTGCGTAATCTATACGCGAAACAATACCTTGGGTCAAGGTTCCCGAAAAACCAAACGGATTACCTATCGACAAAACTTTTTGACCAACTTTTACATCACCTGAATTTCCAAATGATATTGGTTTTAATTTCGTTTTTGAAGGAATTTTCAACAAAGCTAAATCCCTGTTTTTGCCCATCTTTGCAATTACTTTTGCCTCATAAACCTTTCCGTCAAAAGTCGTAACCTCTATATATTTAGCATCTTCAATTACATGTGAACCGGTCAATATCAACCCATCCGGTTTGATTACACAACCGGTACCCGTAGAAAATCCGTCTGAAACTTGCGCATCAATAGATACAATTGAAGGATTTATACGTTCATAAACTGAGATATTCACCAATTCATCAGGTTCAAACGCTTCTACCATCGGAGAAAACCATAAACTTAAGCCAAATAAAATAATAAATATATTTTTTAACATATAAACCTCTCTAAACAAATTATTTGATAATTCCTTTAATTTTCATCATCTATATAAAAATCGTATCGGATTATTCTAAAATTTTTTATAAGTTTAAAAAAAAATAATTAATATAATTTTTACTAGCAAATTTATTTTTTACGAATTTTATACTACTACAAGTGTAAAAAAATAAGGAATTTAAAAATGGCACCATACGATTACAATACAACAACATACACATCTTCCGCATACCCTCAAAACCGAGGTTTCAGCCCTACAAAAATGCTTGGAGGCGCACTGCTAGGCGGGACATTAGGTATGGCTGCATACTATATTCCGGTGAATAAAAATGCATTTGTAAACGAAGCATTCAAAGTAACAAAGAAAAATACCGAAGCTGATATCGTTAACCTTAAAGTTGCAGCTAACGAAGTTAAAGAAGCAAGAGTTACCAACGAAAGTAAAATACTTTTGCAAAGACTTGGCGTTGCAGAAGATTTTGATGCAATTATCAACAAATGCAAAACTCTTCACGACAGCGTAAACGATTCCGCAGCTGTAAAAAACCTAAAAAGCACGTTTGAAACCGGATTTGATGGTTTCAAAAAACAAGCCAGTCTTATGGACAACAATGCAGCCGAGGCGATGCGTAACATCAAATGGCGCGGTTTCAACTGGGGCATGCTAATTGGTGCAGTAGTAGGCCTTGCGTTAGGAATGCTTAACAGCAGAGATTAGTATCATCCTCGTTTGTATTCGCTAACTCAAATCTTTGCGGGCATTCTTTGAAATCAATTACGCTAAATTTCTTAAATGTGGATATGTTCTTAACATTGTCCGGATTTTCTACGCTCTCTTTTGCTAACAATGCCCCAACAATAGCTTCCAAATGCGACATTGGCATCATATTAGTCGGCAAATCAATGTTCCACTCCGTATTTAACATCTGTTGCAAAAATTTGCAATCTGCCGGCGAACGCTCTTTATAACACGAATTCAAATGCAAAGTTTGACGAGTTATATACAATTCAAACCTATCAACCGGAATCCCTTTTTCGGTTAATGAATTAAAAAATTCACAACCCCTAGTAGAATATCTTTGAGTCCAATTTTCACGATTTGGTATGTGTTTATTCGTTGCAACAAGTTGATAAGCCTTAGAAATTACTCTCCATTTACCTTCCAACATTGTTCTATCCGAAGGTAACGACACACAAATTTTTGAGTCCTTTAGTGAAACAAAATTTTCAAAAAAGAAAATTACATCATTCATTTTGTAAAGTTTATCTAACATAATCAAGTTATTATCACTGTCTAAAACTGCCACACCGGAATCCATACTTGAATTTGCCGATAACGATAATCCGATATAATACTTCATAATTCTCCCATTACTACTTGAAAAAATTGTAAACATGTGTAATAATAAAATTAAGGGTGAGTGGGTTACCCCCCACTCATTAAATACCCTTGATTGATTAATGTTTTAGAGTTGCTATGATTAACAGTATCAATAGCAGCTCTATTTTATCTATAATCACTCTTTATCACCTCCTTTCAGCGATTTTTGCTTACGCCAACAACCACTTAGAGAAGCGAATAGGGTATACCCCGATATTAAATTGTCAATTATTCCATAAGTTTTGTCAAAATTAACGGTTCATCTTCCGTACACAAAACTGTATGTTCAAAATGTGCCGAAGGCTTGTTGTCTACAGTACTAACCGTCCATTCATCCGCAGCAACAACAACTTCATCACATCCCATATTTAACATAGGTTCAATAGCAATAACATAACCTTTTTTCAGCAATGTTTTATCACCAACCCTATAATTAAACAAAAATGGTTCTTCGTGCATTGAACGGCCGACACCATGTCCGCCGTATTGACGAACAATGCCGTACCCCTCTCTTTTTGCAACATCTTCAATTGCACCTGAAATATCATCCAAAACATTTCCTTCACGCATTTTCGCAATGCCGGCATACAAAGATTCTTCAGTAGTTAAAAGAAGTTTTTGAACATCATCCGAAACTTTGCCAACCGGATAAGTCCAAGCGCTATCTCCAACAAACCCACCATAAGTTGCACCAACGTCAATACTTATAATGTCACCTTCTTTAACCTTTACATTTTCAGATGGAATGCCGTGAACGACTTGCTCATTAATCGAAGCACAAATACATCCCGGGAAACCTTGATATCCCAAAAATGTTGGAATTGCACGATTTTCTTGTATTATTTTTTTAGCGATTTCATCAAGCTCTTTTGTAGAAATCCCAGGTTCTACAACCTCTCGCATTTTTTGATGCACCAAAGCCACAATATGTCCGGCATGACGCAATCTCTTAACATCATCTCTTGATTTTTTATTAATCATCTATTACCTTCAACAATCTTTCCCAAACTTCATCAATACTTCCGTTTGCATCAATTGATTTTAGTACACCTTTTGCTTTGTAATATTCAATTAATGGCGCAGTCTCTCTAAAATAAGTTTCAAATCTGGATTCTGCAATCTCTCTGGTATCATCTTTTCTCTGAACAAGAGTTCCGCCACATCTGTCACAAGTATTGTCTTTTTCCGGCGCTTTAAATTGTAAATTATAAATTTCGCCACAAATAGGACAAGAACGACGATTTACAATTCTTTCCACCAGAACACTTGTATCAATATCAAAATAAATTGCCATAAATTTTGACTCTCTTGAACCATTAATTTCCGAATTAATAACTTCAAGTCTATCGGCTTGTTCAACACTTCGAGGATAACCATCCAAAATATAACCATCTTGGCAATCTTCTTGCGCCAAACGATTTTTGATTATTCTGCCGACCAAATCCACCGGAACTAAATTGCCCTTATCAATAAATGATTTTGCAATTATACCATCCGGAGTCTCATTTTTTATTTCTGCTCTCAATAATGAACCGGTATCAACATGCGGAAATCCTAAAAATTCTGCCAATTTTGTTGTTTGAGTACCTTTACCGCAAGCTGGGGGGCCTAAAAAAATCAATTCTTTTTTCATGAGTTGTGCCTTTTCTAAATTTAATTTGATTTCGTGTATTTTAGTAAATGTCATAATTCGCCTTCTTTATTTATTATATATTTCGGTTCAACAATAAAAATGCGCCGGTTGCGCATTTTTATTGGCTATGTGTCAATATTTGTAGCATAAACGGCGTTAGCTTCAATAAAGTTACGTCGTGGTTCAACTTTATCACCCATCAATATATCAAATAACTGATCACATAAAGCAGCATCTTCAATACTAACCTTTTTCAACGTTCTTGTTGCCGGATCCATAGTTGTTTCCCACAACTGTTGAGGCATCATTTCGCCAAGACCTTTGAAACGTTGGATAGTCATACCTTTCTGACCTCTGTCATCAATTATTTTTTGCAATTTTTCAAATGAATGAATTTCATATTGCTCAGTATCAGTTTCCAACATCAAACCATCACTTTCTTCAATCAAGAAATCTCTTATCAAAGGATAAGCGGTTTTTAAACGCTTATATTCAGGAGATTTGATAATCGCTGAATTTAAGATTACGTGTTCTTTTTCGTTCAAGTCGATACGGATTGAATATTTAGCATTTTCAGCATTGTAAAGAACTGAACATTTATAATTTGCCGCATCCGCAATATTGTAATTTTGTGCGTGGTCTTGCAAATAATGATTTAAGTAATCATTAATTTCGTTCATTCTTAATTGGTCATCAAAATCTTCCACTTTGATTTCGGAACGCACCAAACCTCTCAACACAACAGCAGGATATAAGTTCAAAATTGGGTTGTTGTACGAATTATAAAATGCGGACATATTTTTTACCAAATCAAACAATTCATCTCCAATTTTAACGTTCTTCTTGGCTTTGTCAGAAAGGCTTAAGGATTTAATACCGCGTTCTTTCAACATTTTATCAAGCGCGTGTTCATCGTATAAATATTCTGAAACCTTGCCGATAGTAACCTTAAACAAAGGCGGTTGCGCAATGTATACATAACCATTATCAATCAACGGTTTTGCATATCTAAAGAAGAACGTCAAAAGTAACGTTCTAATATGCGCACCATCAACGTCCGCATCGGTCATGATAATAATTTTATGATAACGTAACTTTTCGATATCAACATCATCTTCATTTTTACTGATATTTATTCCGAAAGCTTGAATCATAGACTGAATTTCATTGTTAGCATACATTTTATCCAATCTTGCACGTTCAACGTTCAAAATTTTACCTCTCAATGGCAAAATAGCTTGGAACATTCTATTTCTGCCTTGTTTAGCCGAACCACCCGCTGAATCACCCTCAACAAGATAAATTTCGCATTTTTCCGGCTCACGATTAGAACAATCTGCAAGTTTACCAGGTAATGTTGAATTCTCAAGAACCGATTTTCTTCTTGTAAGTTCTCTAGCTCTTCTTGCCGCCTCTCTGGCTCTTTGCGCTTGAAGTGTTTTTTCCAAAATCAACTTAGCAATCTTAGGGTTAAACTCAAGCCACTCTTGCAGTTTATCTTTTACCGCATCTTGAACCGCACTCAAAGCCTCTTGAGAACCCAATTTTTCTTTAGTTTGCCCTTCAAACTCAGGGTTCGGAATTTTTACACTAACGATTGCTGTCAAACCATCACGCACGTCTTCACCGGAAAGGTTTTGGTCAGAATCTTTTAAAATACTGTTTTTTCTTGCATAATCGTTAAATACACGAGTAATTGAGTTTCTAAAACCGGTCAAATGTGTTCCACCCGAATGCGTGTTGATATTATTTGCAAATGATAAAACATTTTCGTTATAACCGTCTGTATACTGCATTGCAACTTCAATTTGCATATCATTTACAACTTTGTCTATGTAAATCGGTTTATCATGAAGATTGGTTTTATTTTTATTTAAAAACTCTACATAACTACCAATCCCGCCAACATAGTGGAAAACTTCTTCATTTTCACTATCATGTCTGTGGAAAATAATTTTCAAACCTTTGTTCAAAAAGGCCATTTCGCGAAGTCTATTTGCAATAATATCGCAATCAATTTCGGTTGTCTCAGTAAATATTTCAGGATCCGGCCAGAAAGTAGTTTTTGTACCGGTTTTGTCGGTAGCTTCACACTTTTCAACCGGAGCAAGAGGTTCACCTCTCATATATTCTTGTTTCCAAACAAAACCTTGACGAGAAACTTCAACACGATATTTTTCAGAAAGCGCGTTTACAACTGACGCACCAACACCGTGAAGTCCCCCAGAAACCTTATAACCACCGTCACCAAATTTTCCACCGGCGTGAAGGACAGTGTGAACAATTTCCAACGCTGATTTGCCAGATTCAGGTTTTATATCAACCGGAATACCACGACCGTTATCCTCTACGGTTACACTATTATCTTTATGAATTGTAACGTGGATATCTGTACAATATCCGGCCAACGATTCGTCAATGGAATTGTCAACAATCTCATAGATACAGTGATGCAAACCTCTTTGAGAAGTCGACCCGATATACATCCCCGGTCTCATACGTACAGCTTCTAGACCTTCCAAAACACGAATATTACCGGCACCATAATCTGCAGAAGTCTTAGTTTCAATAGCCTCGGTACTTGCCGGCAAATCTACAACTTCAATCTTTTCTATTGGATTGGTTGCATTTGCAGTTGCTGTAGCCGTACTATTTTCATTAGCCTCAACTGTTAAATCTTTTATCTCTTCGCTCATTTATTTCTCCCCTAAATTAGTCTGAATTCCTTATAATTATTATAACACAAACAAATTTGAGAGACTAGTTTGTGTAGTTTTGTTATAGGGAAAACGGCGAATTTGAAATCGCTGCCTTTGTTATTTTTACTATATCATTTTCGACTTTAACCTCTAAAAAATCTTTTTCTGGGTCAACTTCAATCAATTCCAATAAAGTTTTTGGCATAAATAAAGCCCACCCACTCCCCGAACGTGATAATTTCTTTTTCATATGCTTCTCCATGATAATGTATTTATTTATACTTTACAAAATCATGTATCGTAGGTATACTATGATTTCATACTTCTTATATAATGACAATATCCGTATTTATTTACCTAACAAATTCCCAAATAACAATTACCCTTTCTGCTAATAAAAAATTTCTCGATATCCTTTAAAATAAACCAGTAAAGGAGATTTTTATGACGAAGAAAATTATCAGAACTATCAAAAAAATTGCCCAAGATAACGAAATGGATAAAATCGTTATCTTCACATCACACTTAAAAATCGAAGCAACACTATTTTTTCCGGAAGGCAAATGCGAAGAATGCATGGATGATTACATGACCTTGAGAGACGTACAAGTTTGCCGTATAAGCGATTATTGTGCTTGCGATGATGATGACATTTGTGAATGTCATGATTATATTTGCTTCCGCTATGATTGGTTTAATTTAAACATAAACGAAATCGTTGCTTTTTCTGTAGTTTCATAAAATTACACAAAAAAAATAAGCCGGAGAATACTCACCGGCTTATTTTTTAAATTTAGAATTAAACTAATTCTTTAACTTCTGCAGCAAATACTTTAGGATCCAATTTAATACCAGGGCCCATAGTTGTTGCAAGGTAAACTGATTTTACAAATGTACCTTTCGCAGCAGCAGGTTTTGATCTCAAAATTGCATCTGCTAATGTAGCATAGTTTTTAACCAAATCAGCTTCATCAAACTGAACTTTACCGATAGGACAGTGAATCATACCTTGTTTGTCAGCTCTGAATTCAACTTTACCAGCTTTAGCATCTTTAACCGCTTTTGCGATATCCATTGTAACAGTACCGGTTTTAGGGTTTGGCATCAAGCCTTTAGGACCCAACGCACGACCTAATTTACCCAACATACCCATACAATCAGGTGTAGCAATCAACGTATCAAATTCAAACCATCCATCAGAAATTTTATCAACAATTTCTTCAGAACCGGCAAAATCAGCACCAGCTTCTTTTGCTTCAGCAACTTTTGCACCTTTAGCGATTACGCAAACTCTAACAGTTTTGCCCAACCCAGCCGGTAATACAACAGTTGATCTGATTTGTTGATCAGCTTGACGAACGTCGATACCTAATCTCATGTGGCATTCTACAGTTTCGTTAAATTTAGAAACTTCTTTTGAAATTTCTTGAAGTTTTTTTATTGCGTCAACAGCAGTTGCAGGTTGATTAAAATCTGCAAGCAATTGTTGAACTTTTTGTTGTTTTTTTGTTAATTTTGACATTTTAATTGTTTCCTTTCATGGTAATAGCGGGCTTTTTTACCTATAGTAAAAAGTTTCCTTCCATTAATTAATCTTTTACTGTAACACCCATAGCTCTGCAAGAACCTGCAATCATTTTAACTGCAGCTTCCATTGTAGTTGCATTCAAATCGTTCATTTTGATTTTTGCAATTTCTTCCAATTGAGCTCTTGTAATTTCAGCAACTTTGTCTTTATTTGGAGCTGCTGATCCTCTAGGGATATTCAAAGCTTTTTTAATCAATACCGGAGCCGGTGGTGATTTAGTGATAAACGTGAAACTTCTGTCTTCATAAACATCAATAACAACCGGAATAATATATCCAGCTTGGTCTTGAGTTTTAGCATTAAATTGCTTACAGAAATCCATGATATTAACACCATGTTGACCCAACGCAGGTCCGACCGGTGGTGACGGATTAGCTTTTCCTGCTTCGATTTGAAGCTTAATAAAGCCCGTAACTTTCTGTGCCACGGTAATACACCTCCATAAAAACTGTGGTAAATTTCGGGTAGAATTAATAAACCCTCCCACGGCATTTCCCTCTTGGAAATGCTCCTTCTATAAACATACTCAAAGAGTACATCTAACTAATTAAATAACTTCTGCCTGGCCATATTCCAGCTCAACAGGAGTTTCTCTTCCGAACATGGAAACCATAACAACAAACTTATGATTTTCCTCGTCGATAG
>JAZSRN010000041.1:0-12570 GCA_045538535.1 Candidatus Gastranaerophilaceae bacterium
AGATTGCATGGTGCAAAGGCAAGAGTACAATCTCGTAATTTGCGAAATATCGAATATGACGAAATCGGTGGAGTTGTTAGAATCGGTAAAGAAAATATAGATATTGCAACTGCGGATGCTGCAACTTTGGCAAGAGCAAGAAAACATGTCGAAAGATTTTCTGACGGTACAAGAAATAAAGAACAGTTACTTGCGGCAATTGATGCAAGAGAAGCCCAACTGGCAAATGCAACCGGTGGAGTTCCTACAAGTACCACAACAAAACCGGTACAAAATGTAGAAGTTGATACAAAAGCGTTTGATGATGCATTTAATAATAGTAAATTTAAACGTACAAGTAGTGATCAGCCGGGAATTACAGTTGATAGACTTGGAACTGGAAAACGTGAACAATACAAAAAAGAATTGCAACAACTATGTGATGCGGCAACAACAACTTCACAACTTGATATGTTAACTCAGCGTGCGAAATCATTCAGAAGTGATGTAGATAGAGATGCATTCTTAGACATTATTAATGCAAGAAAAACACAATTAGCGGAAAATCCGGTACCTACTACGGTAGTTGATGACGCGGTTGTACCTCCTGTTGTTGAAACTCCTGTGCAAAAAGCAAGAAGTACAGAATTTGTTGAAGGAGTGAATGCAGATGTCAACTTGTCTGCAGCAGAAATATTAGCGGGTGAAGGTGGTCCGTTATCTCCACATGCTGCAGCAACGTTAGAAGAAAATCTTGTAAATAATCTTAAAAAAGCAGATGATATCGAAGTTTTTATTACCCAACTTAAAAAACGTGTCGGTGTTGACGAAAAGGGCAATATGCATGTTTATCAAGTTAATGGTAAAGATCATGCGGCAGATATTTTGGCAAAAGCCGAAAGAAAACTCGCTATTACAAGACAACTTGATGATATTAAGGGTACTCTTACAAATGCAAAAGGTCGTGGTTTAACGAGTGAAGAACTTGCTTCAGCAAGAAAATTCTATGAAACTTCAAATTCTGTTGAGGATTTGCAAGCAATAGCAACTGGAATAAGAGGTACAAAAAAATTCGGCGGTTCTCAAAAATTATTGAGAGATATTGAAGCGAAAATAGATGTACTAAAAGCGAAGCAAAATGCCTCCAACTCGGGGGAAATATAAAGCCTAATTTGGATAATGATAACTTTTTTAATCAGTAGAATATAAAAAGGCGCGTTGAATAAATTTTATTCAACGCGCTTGTAATATAAACATAAGAAATTTTATTCTTTTACATATTCAGCGTCGATTACATCATCATCTTTTTTCTCTTCAGAAGATGCGTTTTCTGAATTTGCGCTTTGTGCTGAAGCTTCTTCTTTTTGTACTGCTTCGTATGCCTTTTGCGAAA
Organism: Candidatus Gastranaerophilaceae bacterium; assembly: GCA_045538535.1. Classification (GTDB taxonomy): domain Bacteria; phylum Cyanobacteriota; class Vampirovibrionia; order Gastranaerophilales; family Gastranaerophilaceae; genus RUG14219. Next base: position 1,373 of record JAZSRN010000041.1, read on the forward strand.
TGCTGAACATTGTTTGTTGCAATTCGTCTGATAATTTTTTCAATTCATCAGTCGGTTTGTTTTCATCAAGAGCTTTTTTCAAAGCTTCTCTTTGTTCGTCTAATTTTGTTTGGTCTGCTGAATCAATTTTGCCTTCAAAATCTTTTACGATTTTTTCTGCTGAACCGATTAAACTTTGAGCATTATTTTTGATTTCAGCTTCTTCTTTTTTCTTTTTGTCTTCTGCAGCGTTTGCTTCAGCTTCTTTAACCATTTTATCAATATCTGCATCTGTAAGGTTAGATGAATTTGTGATAGTGATTTTTTGTTCTTTGTTAGTTGCTTTATCTTTTGCTGAAACGTTTACGATACCGTTAGCGTCAATATCAAAAGTAACTTCGATTTGAGGCAAACCTCTCATTGCCGGCGGAATTCCGTCAAGTCTGAACATACCTAATGATTTGTTATCTCCGGCCATAGGTCTTTCGCCTTGAAGAACGTGGATATCAACCGCAGTTTGGTTATTTTCAGCTGTAGAGAACACTTGTGATTTTGAAACAGGTATTGTTGTGTTTCTAGGAACAAGCGGAGTCATTACACCACCTAATGTTTCGATACCCAAAGTCAAAGGAGTTACGTCTAAAAGAACGATGTCTTTAACTTCACCTGCCAATACGCCGGCTTGAACTGCTGCACCAACGGCAACAACTTCATCAGGGTTTACTGATTGGTTAGGTTCTTTGCCTGTGTATTCTTTTACCAATTGTTGAACTGCAGGGATACGTGTTGAACCACCTACCAAAACAACTTCGTTAATTTCTGATTTAGAAATTCCGGCATCTTTCAATGCTGTTTCTACAGGGACTTTACATCTGTTTAACAAATCGCGGCTTAATTCTTCGAATTTAGCTCTTGTAAGGTTCAAATCCAAGTGTTTAGGGCCGTTAGCATCTGCAGTGATGAACGGAAGGTTAATACTTGTTTCCATAACTGATGAAAGTTCGCACTTAGCTTTTTCAGCAGCTTCTTTTACACGTTGCATAGCTTGTTTGTCATTTTTAAGGTCGATACCTTCTTGTTTTTTAAATTCTTCACAAATCCAATCCATAATTTTTTGGTCAAAGTCATCACCACCAAGGTGAGTATCACCTGATGTTGAAAGAACTTCGTGAACGCCGTCGCCGATTTCGAGGATTGAAACGTCGAATGTACCACCACCAAGGTCAAATACAAGAACTTTTTCAGCTTTTTCTTTTTCAAGTCCGTATGCTAATGCTGCAGCGGTAGGTTCGTTTACGATACGAAGAACATCCAAACCTGCAATTTTACCGGCATCTTTTGTTGCTTGTCTTTGCGCGTCATTAAAATAAGCAGGAACCGTAATTACTGCTGAAGTTACTTTTTCACCCAAATAAGCACTTGCATCATCAGCAAGTTTTCTCAAAATCATTGAAGAAATTTCTTGTGGAGTGTAATCTTTATCACCTTCAATTTTTACTTTATAATCTTCGCCCATGTGTCTTTTAATAGATGCGATTGTTTTATCAGGGTTAAGAATAGCTTGACGTTTTGCAAGTTGTCCGACTAGTCTTTCGCCTGTTTTAGAAAAACCTACAATTGAAGGGGTTGTTCTTGAGCCTTCAGCGTTAGCGATAACGGTTGGTTTTCCACCTTCCATAACCGCAACAACGGAGTTTGTAGTACCTAAGTCAATACCAATTGTTTTTGCCATAATTTTTTGCCTTTCTTTATTAAATTTTTATCATACTTTTTCTATATTATTGTTATAACATCGTTTTTGCAAAACATTGAAAAAATAAACAAAAAATTAATTATTCAGAAAGCAAATCTAAATTAGAATATTTTGTATGGATTTAAAATATTGTTAGGGTCAAATGTTTTTTTAATTTGGCGCATATAATCAAGGGCCACAGAATTTATAACCATCCCTATAAATTGGCGTTTTTCGCTACCTATGCCATGTTCTCCCGATAAAATTCCGTTTAGTGAGGCTGTAAGTTCATAAATTTCGCTTTTTGCGAGTTTATAATTTCTGTATTCAATTTCATTTTCATAGTCAATAGGGATTTGTGGGTGAACGGAACCGTCACCTACATGCCCGACCAAACAAGTAGTTAAATTGTATTTTTCACAAATATCTTGTATTCCTTTGACAAGTTTTGCGAGGTTTTCTCTCGGAACTATTACATCATCAGTTGTGACGTTAGGTTTTAGTTTTGCACAAGCACCCATTGAAGAGCGTCTTGCTGTCCAAATTCTGTTGTATTCTTCGTCATTTGTCGAGTATTGGATTTGTGCGCATTTTGCATCTTTCAATATATTAACGATAATTTGTTGTTGGTATTCTATAGAGTTTTTAAAGCCGTCAACTTCAATAATCAAAGCGCATTCTTTGTCTGTTAAAAGATTTGCCGGATAAAATCTTTCAACGGTTTGTATTGCATTTTTGTCCATAAAATCAATTGTTGCCGGATAAATTCGTTGGTTTATAATTGTATTGACTGCACAAATTGAATCTTGGACACTATCAAAATACGCCATAATTACGGTTTTTGCTTCAGGTTTAGGGATTAATTTCAAAATAGCCTCGGCAATTATACCTAGTGTTCCTTCCGAACCTACAAAAAGGGTCCCTAAATTGTAACCGGTTGCATTTTTGATTGTGTTAGAGCCGGTAGTTAAAATTTCACCGTTTGCCATAACAACTGTCAAACTCAATACATAATCTTTGGTTGTTCCGTATTTAAAAGATTTTGCTCCGCCAGAGGATTGCGCGATGCTACCTCCGATTGTCGAAACTTTCAAATTTGATGGGTCTGGTGGATAAAAAAGTCCGTATTTTTCAACTTCTTGTTGAAAATCTCCTAAAATAACGCCCGGTTGAACTTTTGCTGTCATATTTTCCGGATTAATTTCTAAAATTTTGTTCATTTTAGAAAAATTTAATACAATTCCGCCGTGTTCAGTTGTGCAAGCTCCGACAACATTTGTACCGGCACCCCGACAAATTATTGGAGTTTTGAATTTGTTAGCAATACGTACAACTTCTTGGATTTGTTTTATATTTTCAACAAAAACGACGGCATCAGGAATATTTTTTATTTTTCTTATATTAGTTGCATCTTGGGCATAAACATAACGTTCTTCCACAGTACTCAAAACATTACCAATTGAGAGCTGTGTTTCTAATTCTTTTATTAATTTGTTATTCTTCATCAACATAAGACGCCAGTTTTTCTACGTTAATTCCTAATTTGGCAATCTGTTTTTCAAGTTTATCCAATTTTTTACTAATTAGAGAATCAGTTTTTTCTTCGACTGCTAATAATATATTATCCAACTTCATTTCCAGTCTGTCAATACGTAATTCTTGAGCATCGAATCTTTGTTCTAATTCTTCAATCAATTCGGTTTTTTGCGGAAGAGCATACTTCAATTCTTCGGTAATATCTTTGATTGAATTTATACAAGTTGTTTTTTCTGAAATGCTGTTTATACTTTCGCTAACGGAATCCATCCATTCTCCAAGATATTGCATTACTTGGTGGAAAATTTGGTCGTTTGCTACAGAATTATTTACAAGGACATTCAAATTATCAACTTTTTTCTCAATTCGTTCATTTATTTCAGTTGTATCAGGGAATTGAATTTTATCTTCAAGCTTGTAAATCAAACCGCCAAATCTGTCTAATCCATCTGATAAAGTTTTGTAAGCCTCATCGGATGTTAGCAGTAATTTATTCGTTCTGGTGCTGATACTAACCATATCTTCACTTAGTTTTACGAAATCATTTTTCAAATCAACAATTTCGTCGTCAGAAAGTGAACTTTGCATATTTTCGACTGATTGAACAACCTTTTCAATGTTTTCTCTCAATTCTATTAATGTTTGTTGAGGTGCCGAATTTGTAACCTCGTTCATTGCTATTCTCAATTTTGCGATATCAGACTCGACATCTTGCAAAGTGTATGAGTAATCAGTTGTTTCGCCGGTTGCAATTTGTTGAAGTTGTTCTTGAACTTTTTGTAATTTTTCATTAATTAAATCAGTTTTTTCTTCAACAAAATCTTTGATTTCTTCTGTTTCTTCGATAAAAGAAATTTGTTCAAACACAGAAACAATTGCAGAAATAATTGACTCTTTTACATCGTCGTTTGAAACACCATTTTTTAAAGTGTTCATTTCTTCAAGCAATTTGTTAAAACATTCTTCTGTTTTATCGGAATTTCCTTCCAAAAGTTGGGTTGCAATCAAATCTTTTATATCATCAATTTCGGCTTCAATGTCAAATTCGTTTTCATCAAGCGCCAAAATATCTACCTTTGAATGTAATGCTTCAAGTGTTTGGGCCAATTGAGAATCTGATTTTGCAAGGTTTTCGATTTTATCCGAAATGTTTACTACATTTGAATTTAGATTTGTGATATCTTCGCTCAAACCATAGATATCATCATCAATTTTAGAAATTGAATCGGTCAAATCATTAAGTGAACTTTGAGATTCACTAACACAAAATACAAGTTCTTTCTTAATTTTATCAAGCTCTTCAAATATTGATTTTTTCGTCAACTCAGAAATTGATTTTACATAATCGTTGGCAGGATTTTTTGCTGAAATAGCATTAACGCGTTTTTCCAATTGTTCGACAATATTCAGAATTTCTTTGTTTAAATTATTTTCTGTTTTAACCGTAAAAATTTCATCGAGGATTTTGGCTTTTTCATCTTCGATTTGTTCGGTATATACATAAGAATTGATATCTGCTTTAATTTTTTCGAGTTTTTCGTCTTGGATTGTTGCATACGCGTTCAATTTTTCAGTAATTTCTTTTGACAAAATGTTTTTTATATTTTCGATAACATTAACAATTTCGTCATTATTATCAACCATTGTGCCAAGCGCATTAACGTTTTTTATTGTTTCATCAACTCTGTTGAGTGAATTTTCACAAGCTTCCGTCACGAAATTTTTTAATGTTGTGCCCAAATTTTCTACTTCATTTTTAATAATTTCGGCTTCTTTGGTTTTATCATTTTGTGCATCAAGAACATTTTGGATATTTTCTTTAACTTCTGCTTTAAAATTATTTTGATGTGTAATGACATTGTCAAAATTTTCACTGATAGATAGTTTTAAACTATCAATTACATCAATAGTTTTGGATGTATTGTCGTTATCGTTGATGAATGATTTTAAATCAGTGCAGCAATCGTCCAATTTAGTTGCGAGTGTTGCTTTGATTTCTTCTGTAATACATTTGATTTTATTAACTTCTTCTTCCCAATTGCTAATGAAATCTGAAGTTTTGATAAGACTTGCTTCAATACTTTTGCTGAAACTTTCAAAAGTAAATCTTAAAAGTTCGACATTGCCTTGAATTTCGCTTTTAATAAATTCGTCAAACGAGTCCAGTTTTGAATGCAAATCTTTCAAATTGTTGTCTATATTATTTTTAAATTCTTTGTTTTCGTCTGAAATTCTTGAAATATCAGACCCTACATTTAAAAATGACATTTCTATTTGAGCTTTTACTTCATCAAAATATTTTGAAAAATCAAATGACAAAATATTTGAAAACTCATTTTTCAAATTTGAAATTGAATTTTCAATATAATCACTTTTGGCAGTAATGTTTGCCAAAATATCGGTTACAACGAGGTTAAATTCTTGTTTCAAACCATTTATTTTTTCATCAATATCAGTGAATACATTTTTTGTATCTTCGTTTTCTTCAGATTTTAAACTGTTTAATGTTGAAGTAACTTCATCAAATCTGTACAAAATTGAATCTAAACTTCCTTGAATTGTAGAAGTTTGAAGGCAATTTTCAAGATTAGTTTTTACATTGATTATTTCACCTACCAATGGTTGCAAATTTTTTTCAATTATTTCAATAATTTCACTTGATTTTGTATCAAAAGACGGTGAAAGATTTTGAACAACTTTGATTATTTCATCTAATTCATTTTTAATATCGGAAAGTTCTAACAATGACAAATTTGTTTTTTCGGCACTTTCGCTTGAAGCATTTACAACTGCGGTAAAACTTTCTGAAACTTTGGTTTTAAACTCATCCATTTTATCAGCAAAAGAGTGCGAGTTTGCTGCAACTGCAGCGTGGAATTCGATAAGTTTATCTTGCAAAACTTTACGGGTTTCGATATCGTCAGTTTTTGTTGATGTTATCAAATCATTTATACAATTTTGTAAAACGGAATTAATTTCATCAAATTTTTTGTCGTATAGGGTCGAAATTTCATCTAATTTTGCAGAAACATTTTCAACATCACTTTTTATCGGGAAATTTTCAATTATTGCAGAAATTTCGTTTGTTTTTTCCGCAATTTGGTAAATAGTTTCTTGAGACTTGATATAATCATCGCTTGCAATCAAGTTTTGGATAGCATTTGCAAGGTTTTCGGTTTTTTCATTAAAAAATTTCAATGCGTCAATGATGTTGTCTGTTTTGGTTACAACTTCACGCACTGTAGCTTTTAATTCGACATTTTCTTCTTTTGTTGTTAGTTCTTCAAGTTTTTCTGTAATGTTTTTTGTTGCATCTTTGGCAAAGTTATCATAAACTTTTAGATTTTCGGTAATTGCAACAATTGAAGATACAATATCATCACTTTTTTGCTCAAAATCTTTGTTGCCAAGTTTTTCGGAATTTATTGTTTTAATAGTTTTTTCGAGCTTTTTGAGTTCTGATTGTTGTTCTTTAACATCATTTTCGATAACATTTACGTGTTGTTGAAAAACTTCAAAAAGTTCTTTCAATTCTTTTGTTTTCGAAAATTCGCCTTGTTTTTTTATGATTTTGTTAAAGGAGGCTTCTAATTCTTGAAATTTATCAACGGTAAAAGAATGTTTTTCTTCAATAGATTTTTTAAAATCAGCGAAAACAGTTTTCAAAATATCACTGTTTTTAGCTTCATCAAGCCTCATTTCACCCAAAATATCAACTATATCTTCAACGGTCGGTGCCATATCCTTCTTCCCTAAATGCTTATACTATCCCTGATTTTCATTTTAGCTAATACAAAAAAAATTAGCAAAAATATTAACATTTTATATTACAATTGTAAACATAAATTTTAAATAAGCCTCTCTTTTGTGATTAAGTGTTATGATGTTATCAAACGGGAACATGGAAAGGGTTAAGATGAGTCGAATTGTTATAGACGATAAAAAGTGCAAAGCTTGCTATCTTTGTGTCAAAGAGTGTCCTAAAAATCTTATAAAAATAAGTGAAAAAACAAATCATTTAGGCAATCATATCGTGGAATTTTGTGACCCTGAAAATAAATGTTTGGGTTGTGCTATGTGCGCGACGAGATGTCCTGATATGGCGATAACAGAAGTTTATAGAGGTTAATATGGTACAAACTGTCGAAAAACTTGAGGAAAAAGTTTTAATAAAAGGGAATTATGCCATAGCAAAAGCTGCGGTGTTGGCAGGATGTGAATGTTATTTTGGGTATCCGATTACCCCGCAAAGCGAAATTGGGGAATACATGAGCGGGAAAATGCAAGAACTTAAAAGAGCTTATGTTTCAGCTGAAAGTGAACTTGCGGCAATAAATATGGTAATCGGTGCAACATCAACCGGTACAAAAGCAATGACTTCGTCTTCATCTTGCGCTATTGCGCTTATGCAAGAAGGTATTACCTATGCGGCATCAGATGAATTGCCGATAGTGTTGGTTAGTGTAATGCGCGGAGGGCCGGGTTTAGGCAATATATATCCGTCACAAGGTGATTACAATCAAGCGACAATTGGTGGCGGAAACGGTGATTATAAATGTATTGTTCTGGCACCGGGGAATGTGCAAGAATGTATAGACCTTACGTACAAAGCTTTTTATCTTGCGCACAAATACAAAAATCCTACGATTTTGCTTGCAGACGGTTTGATGGGACAGATGATGGAACCGGCAGTGTTTAGTGAATATCCTTATCCTGAAGTCGATAATTCATCGTGGGCTTTGGATGGAGCAAAAGGTAGAGAACGTCGATTGATTCGTTCTTATGCACCTTTAGCTGATGTTCAATGTGATTTTGTTCGTAAACTTTTTGACAAGTACAAACGTATTGAAGAAAACGAAGTTATGTATGAAGAATATATGACGGAAGATGCCGATTTGGTTGTTGTTAGTTTTGGAAGTATGAGCAGAAACGTTAAGTCTGCAGTCAAATTATGCAGAGAAAAAGGGCTAAAAGTAGGGGCTTTCAGACCTATAACTTTGTTCCCGTTCCCTAACAAAAAACTACAGCAATTGAGTAATTCAGCGAAGAAAATTCTTGTCACTGAGTTGAATATGGGCCAAATGCTTCGAGATGTTCGCCTTGCAATAAACGGCAAAATTCCGGTTGAATTTTTGGGTAAGCCAGTTGGTTCAATGATTGATGTTGAAGATATTGTAGCAAGAATTGAAAAAGAATTAGAGGTATAAAATGGCAACACAAGTTTTTAGCGTTCCAAAATCAATCAGAAAAGGTATGACGTACGGATTTTGTCCGGGATGTGACCATGGTGTTGCCGTACGACTTGTTGCCGAATGTCTTGATGAATTAGGTATTCAAGAAAATGCGATTTTAGCAACTTCAATAGGGTGTTCGGTTTGTTTGTACGATTACATTGAGGCCGATTCAATTGAAGCGCCTCATGGAAGAGCTTTGGCAGTTGCAACCGGTGTTAAAAGGGCAAAACCGGATAAATTTGTGCTTACGTATCAAGGTGATGGTGATTTTGCGTCGATTGGTTGGGGCGAAAGTTCACACGCAGCATTGAGGGGCGAAAATATTACTGCTATATGTATCAACAATACAACTTATGGTATGACTGGCGGACAGCTTGGCCCGACGACTCTTGTCGGTCAAGTGACGACAACTTCTCCGACCGGTAGAAATGTTGATTATTACGGTTATCCCATAAAAATTGCAGAACATATCGCAATGTATGACGGAACGGCTTTTTGTGCGAGAGTTTCTCTTGATACGGTTGCAAATATTAGAAATGCTAAGAAAATAATTAAAAAAGCCTTTGAATATCAGTTGCAAGGTCTTGGTTTTAGTTTTGTAGAAATTCTTTCATCTTGTCCTACAAATTGGAAAATGACACCGGAACAAGCGCACGAAAGAATTAGAACACAGATGATGGAAGTGTTTAAACCGGGAATTTACAAAGATATAAAAGCATAATATAAAGGGAAAATAATGGAAAAAAATTTTATAATAGCAGGTTTTGGCGGTCAAGGAGTGCTTTTAGCCGGTGAAGTTTTGGCAAATGCGTTTATGCTTGATGATAAAAATGTTACTTGGTATCCGAGTTACGGTGCGGAAATGCGCGGTGGTACAGTTAATTGCGAAGTTGTTATGGCGCAAGGACAAGATGTTAGTTCTGTTAGCAAAAAAGAGGTTGATTTTGTTATAGCATTGAACCAACTTTCTTTTGAGAAATTTCTTCCTAGAATTAAAAAAGGTGGGATGATGATTGCAAATTCATCACTTGTTGTTGAAACCCGTCAAAGAACAGACATTGACTATATATTTGAACCGATTTCGCAAAAAGCTGAAAATTTGGGTAATGTAAAAATGGCAAACATTTTGGCCTTGGGAGTTTTGGCCGGTGCAAGCAATTTGGTTTCTGTGGAAACGCTAATTAATGCACTTGACAAGGTGTTGCCACCACATAGAAAAAATCTTTTACCTAAAAACATTGAAGCGTTAAAAACGGGTTACAATTCTCAGATGGTAACGGTTTAGATATTAGTTTTTAAAATAATCGCAAATTAATTTCTTTTTGCGCGGTAAAAGTTTTTTAAATTCTAGAAGGACACCTTTTTTGGAGCAATCGTCCAATTCTTTTTTTAGGATTGCTTTTTCTAAAACTATTTTATTATATAATTCGGCGCAAATTGTACTTTTTTCAATATGAGCTTCTAATTTCGCCAGTTGAATTTCTTTTTCTCTAATTGACCTAACTAATTCTTGTTTCACGATTGAAAGACCTCTTAAATAAGACATTATTAGTTTAAAATGTTTTACAAAATTTTAAATCACCTTTTTAGGTGATTTCTCAAAAAAGTTAAAACAAATTTTAAATTTTGCATTGGTTAACAAAATTTTACTTTCAAAAATAAACATTGAGTGTTATAATAAAAGTGTAAAAAGGACATTAAAAAGTTTTGGGATAGGGGAAAATAATGGAAAGTTATTCTTTTGAGCTTATTACAGGGCCTATGAGTTGCGGAAAGACAGAAGAGCTTTTGCGTAGAGTTAAACGTTGTATAATTGCGAAGAAAAAAGTCAAAGTTATATCTCCGGATGTTGACACTCGTGCAAAAGGTGATTATATCGAATCGCGTAACGGTTTGTGGTTAGATGCAATAAAAGTAAAACATGCCATTCAAATAATGAGTGTTGTAAAACCTGAAGATGAAGTTATAGCTATTGACGAATTACAATTTTTTGACAGTAATATTACAAAAGTAATCTCAAAACTTATGGAAGACGGTAAACGTGTTATTGGAACGGGTTTGGAACTTGATTTTAAAGCAGAACCGTTCGGAAGCATGCCTCAGTTGATGTGTCTTGCAACCGAGGTTTCAAAGTTGCATGCCGTTTGTATGAAATGCGGTTGCGACCACGCAACTCGTACACAAAGACTTATTGACGGGAAGCCTGCGGATAAAAATTCGCCTCTTATTATGATTGGTGGAGATGAGACTTATGAGGCAAGATGTATAAAGTGTTATGAATTGCCGGACGAGGCACACGAAAAACAAAAACGTTCATTACGTATTTTGCATTTTCATAAATAAGGGAGTGTACAAAATTTAATATAGTGCTTGCACTTGTTAAAAAAATTGTTATAATGGGTATATGGTAAATATGCGTCTGAATAATTTGTACATAGATTTTATCGAGGAATTTGGAAGTTTGAAATTGCCCGAAACCCTTGCTATGACTGCATTTGCGCCTACGGGGGGGGGGGCAATCCAAGCGTAGAGCGGGTTTGCGCCCTATTGGGTGTCTAAAACCCAGTAATATCAATGTTTTTAAAAACCTAATTGTTATACAATTAGGTACTTTGTCATGCGGAAATTCTGGCCGTGCAAGTCCGGAAATTAACAAAATAAAAACAAACAAGAGATATAGGTGTATTAATAATAAGAAAGGAGTCAAAAAATGACTA
>JAZSRN010000018.1:0-8325 GCA_045538535.1 Candidatus Gastranaerophilaceae bacterium
CTGTCATCGCGCACATGTTGCGCGATCTGTATTCACCGACATCGTCGAAAAGAGATCGCGGAATAAATCCGCGATGACAAGTAAAAAATAGTAGTAGTACAAATAAATAAACAAAGAAAGGTAAAAACACTATGAAGAAAAAATTGAAAGCATTTACTTTAGCAGAGGTCTTAATCACCCTAGCAATCGTCGGGGTTGTGGCGGCGTTGACTTTGCCAAATCTGATTGCTAATTATCAAAAGAAGCAGACTGCAACAAAAGTTAAAAAAGTTTATACGATACTTTCTCAAGCTATCCAAAGTGCTATTGTTGATTATGGAGATATTACGGGTTGGGATGTCTATGATGAATACACACTAAGTAATTCATATGAATTCGCAAATAAATATATAAAACCATATTTAAATGTAGTTAAGGATTGTGGTATTGAGACTACGGGTGATTGTGCGTTAGAGTTATATGGATTAAATGGTTTGTCAACCTTTACTTATTATAGTTCAAAACTAACAAAATTTTTCTTAAATGATGGTTCTGAAATCTTTGTTGGTTCTCCCGTTCTGGATTCAGACGGTCTCGATATCCGGGTGCATCTACTTGTTGATGTAAATGGTAAAACAAAACCTAATATTGTAGGAAAAGATGTTTTTCAATTTGAGTTGGTATTAAAAGAATCTGATAAACCATATAATAATGGCAAAATTTTGCCTCGTTATATGTATGATACTCTTGAAGAATTAATTGCAGATGAACCAAATCGTTGTCATAAAAATCAAAATGGTTATGCTTGTACAATGTTGTTGGTTAGAGATGGTTGGGAATTTAAAGAACATTATCCTTGGTAATTTTAGTAATGTGTTATTAACTATAGTTTAAAATTACATGGGTTGAATGACAACATCCAATCCATGTAATTTATTAATTCATTTTTATTCAACATACATATCCATAAAAGTTTTATGGAGTTTGACGTTATGTACTCTTATAATATCAACATTGCGGGTTATTGCCAAAGCGTTTAGTGCCAAAGTATAAATATCTTTTTTTTCGTTTGAAGTGTTTTGCATATTTAACAAACTTTTGCGCGAAAGTCCTAAAAGTATCGGGCTTCCAAGTCCGTTAAATTCTTCAATACGTCGGATTATTTCAAAATTGTCTTCACGAGTTTTGCCAAAACCTATTCCGGGATCAATGATTATGTTTTCTTTTTTTACCCCTTGTGAAATGGCAAAATTTATCCTTTCTCTTAGCGCTGAGTAAATTTCGTCCATAAGATTGTCATAAGTTGGGTTTTGTTGCATGTTTTCTGGTTCACCTTTGCTATGTTGAATAACAATTTTAACGTTTGAATTTGCAACAACATTTACCATTTCTGAATCATACAAAAACCCCGAAACATCATTTATAATATTAACACCATATTTAATACATTCTTGTGCAACTTTTGCGCTGCGGGTGTCAATGCTTATTTCAAAAGTCCTATTTGGAAATTCTTTGTTTATAAATTCTAATATCGGCAAAATTTTTTCCAGCTGAGTTGTTGCATTTATGGCATTAGAAAAAGGTTTTGTTGATTCTGCACCTATGTCTATTATGTCCGCTCCGTCTTTAACCATTTGGTAAAGGTGTTTTGTAGCGTTTTCATAATTGTTATACAAGCCACCATCAGAAAATGAATCGGGTGTGAGATTTAAAATTCCCATAATCTTTGTTTTATGTGGGGGTTCTTTTTTGCAAAAATCTTTGATTTTTTGTGCTAAATCTTTCAATCCAAAAGGTTGCATTTCGAGTTTTGACGCAATTTTTATCAATTGTGAAATACTTCCGCCCAAAATGCAATCACTTTTTTCTACTTTGCCCGTCAAAACCTCTCTATGAGTTGCACAATCGGCACCGACGGAAATTGCAGTTTGTTTTAAAATATGCAACTGTGGATTTGAAAGTGCAAAAATTTTTAAATTTTTATAAACATATTTATTGCTCGCTTGAACATAATAACTTTTATCAAAGCCAATATTTTCAAGTTCTGATGTTATTTCTGAATTTTTGATTTCTTTAATGTTAAAATCGTGCATAACCGAAGTTTAACACGATTTTAATTATTTAACAATATTAAAATTATTTAGCCGTTTGTATAATCACTGATTGTGTTTACAATATCACCAAGTCCGGTGACAACAACGAAAAATCCCATTAAAGCACCTAAGGCGCCGGCACAAGCATTGAAGGCTTTACTTTTTAATAATGGTTTTAGCATACTTGAATTTTTAACGCCATCTGCCCATTTTAAAATGTCTGCTTTAGTATTTCTGAACGCTTGCATGAATTTAGGGAACAAACCTTTTGCTTGTTTAATTGGTCTGCGTGCATTTTGTAAAGCTTGAGCCGTTGACTGTGTCATTCTGCCGACTTTACTTGACGAGTTAAACATCTTAAATCCGCCCCCTTTTGCGCTTGCTGCTGCGGCACCGGTTGCACCTGTCGCAGTTGCAACATCAGATTGCGAAATCTTACGTTTTTCGTCTTCTCTTGCTTTAAAAGCTATTGGTGTAGAGTGTATAGGATTTATTGAAAGAACCATTATTTAATATCTCCTTGTTCTGCTTTATTAGTTTCTTTCAATGCTGCAACACCACTTGTTACACCGCCGGAAACACCCATTGTGTTAACGGTTGCATTTTTGACGTTTTCAGACTTTATGCCCTTAACTTTTTTGGCAACGTATTTGTATGCATCTTTAATTTTGCCGGTTACATATCCAAAACCTTTTCGAACTGATTTTACAATAGGATTTTTGGCAAATTTAGAGTTGTTGAATTTTGTAACCTGTTTATCGTATTTCTTTGTTATGTTAGTAACAAATTTTGATGTTTTTATTGATTGATAAGCACCGGAAATCATTTCTTTGAAAGAATTAAAGTTTTTAGAGGTGGCTTTTGTGAAATTTTTGACCTTTTGTGTTTTGCCTAATTTTTCAAATGCACCGATTGATTTTTTCGAGCCCCAAGCCATTGCCATTCCGCCTAAAATTGTAGAAATAGCAACAGATACAATTTTCATACCTTTTTTGAAAAATGAAGGAACATCGGTATCTTTGGACAATTCGTCAAATGTTTGTTTTTGTTCTTCCCAGAAATTTTTTTCGTCGTTGTATTCGAGTTTTTCTTGTTCAAGTCTTTTGTTCAATATTTCGACTTCGTCTAAATCGTGGCCATAGATATAATCTTCTTCACAATATCTATCTTCCGCGTTATGAGATTTGAAAGACAAGTGATTTTTATTTTGAATTCCATAGTTTACCGGTTGAATTGTTAACATAGACTTCTCCATTTTATTATGCAAAAGGATAAATGTTCCTAAAAAATTTTTGTTGCCGTTTAGGACATAAAATATTAACTTTTCTTTACATTAACCTTCTGCCGTATAGATTATGACATAGCATGAAAAATTTGTAAACATCCTTAAGAATAATTGTAACTTTGATAAGTGTTTCTTTTTATAAATTCTTTATCAATTTTGTTAAGGCAATCGAATTTTTTACTCAACCATTTTGGCGCAATCAAGTTTTTGCTGTCGCCGTTTCCCGCAAGCCGATGTATAGTGCAAGTTTTAGGCAGATATTCCAAAAAATCGCATACGGTTGCAACATATTCGTCTTCGCTCATAAATTCGATTTCGTTATTGTAATACATCTGTGCAAATTTTGTATTGTTTAATGCGCACAACATGTGAATTTTTACTCCGTCAACGTTTAGTTGCGCGAGTTTTTGTGCGGTTTGCATGATTTCGTCATGGGTTTCCCATAAACCGAAGATAACGTGAACGCAAACATTAATGGCATAATTTTTTGTCTTTTCATAAGCTTTTAAAAAGCAGTCAAAATCGTGACCGCGATTTATTTTTGATAAAGTTTTGTCGTGAATTGATTGTAAGCCATATTCAATCCAAGTGTAATAGTCATCTTTGTATGATGAAATTAATTTTAATTTTTCATCGTCCACGCAATCCGGTCGGGTTCCGATTGAAAGCCCTACAATATCAGGGTGGCAAAGCGATGCGCAATAAATTTTCTCCAATTCGTTTACGGGTTTGTAAGTGTTTGTGAAGGCTTGAAAATAAGACATAAATTTTTCTGCTTTAAATCTGTTTTTTAGTGTTTCGACGCCGGTGTTCACTTGTTCTTCTATGCTTAAAAGGTTTGAGTGTGCTTTGGAAAAACTTCCACCATCATCACAAAAAATACAACCTCCCGTAGAAATTGTGCCATCACGATTTGGACATGAAAAACCGGCGTCAAGAGTTATTTTATAAACTTTTGCGCCGAATTTGTTTTTTAAAAAAGCACTGTATTGGTTGTAGCGTTTGTCTGTATTATTGAATAGCATTACTGGTTATCATCTTTGCCTTCAATTATCGGATAAACGTAATGTTCTCCGCAATTAGGACAAACAACTTCTTGTTGTTTACCGTCTTCTAATTGTGCAACTTCAAACAAAGTTTTGCAACCTGATTGAACGCATCTGATTGCCCAAGTTGGTCTTATTAGTCTTGCCATTTCTAAATCCTCTTTTTATCCTACAAAAATATACTAACATTTTTCAAAAAGTCATGCAAGTATTATCTTTTTTTCTTATCTGTGATAATACCTAATGAGATTAATAACCCCATTAAAATGATTACACCCCAAGCCGTCAACTGGATATTAATCTCGCTGATGTCTTTATCTGCTATTAATTTGTAAATATTTTGTTTAGGGTCTTTTAAATATTTTTTGAAATCAGAAATTGTAGGGTCTACGTCATCAGCTTCAAAGCTATAATCCAAAACATACGAAGTATCAAGTGTTTCCACAGAAATGCAAGGGTCGGTATAAAGCCCAAACCATTCCTTACAATTGCCTTTTTGCACTCTTTTAATATCAGAAATTTTTAGGGTTTTTTCGACATTTGGTTTTTGGTCGAAAGTGTTGTAAATCCTTAAAATGCAAGTATTGTCTGTTTTTGAACAATAAAATTGTTTAAGTATCGGAGTTTTTACCACAATGATGATAGGTAAAATCACAAATAATATAAATGCTAAAAATCTTAAAATCCCGTTTTTCATTATTAACCTCTGTTGGTTGTATTTTTCTTAATTAGTTCTAATAATTGTAACATTTTTCGTTTTAATTTTAGATTTTCTTCTTTTAATGTGGCAATTTTATTTTCATATTCTGTTTTGTCATCAGAATAGGTAATTTCACCTTTCGGAGCGTCATTATAGTCAAGAATAAAACGTCTTTTTGCCTCATCTTTAAGTGCAAGAATACCCTTTTTTTCTTCATCAGTAATGAGTTCAAACTTTCTTAAAACTCTTGCAAATTTGATATCGTCTCCGACTGATTTTAATCTGTCGTATTCAAGTATGGATTTTTGCAAATCGTCAATGCTCAAAATTCCTACGCGTTTGAAGTATTCACCGACTCGGAATTTTCCGGACATGTAACCGGCAACTGCAATAATACCGAGAGCCTCAGGTTTTTTAACAAAATTTTGTTCAATACATAGTTCAAAAATTTTACAAACTTCTTCCATAGTTAAGAAGGTGTTTAGCGAAATTTCAACAATAGTATAGTTTTCTGCGCAACAAGCCAAAAAATTATACATATTGGTATCAAGACCGGATTTTCGTTCGGCAAGTTCGGTTTTGCCTTTGAAAGTCAACACCGGAGAATATGCGGCAAGGTTTTTGTCTTCATCTTCTATAAAATCTATACAACAATTTTCAGTTAAATCTTTTTCTAATGCCAAATAAATTGCTTGACGCACCCA
Organism: Candidatus Gastranaerophilaceae bacterium; assembly: GCA_045538535.1. Classification (GTDB taxonomy): domain Bacteria; phylum Cyanobacteriota; class Vampirovibrionia; order Gastranaerophilales; family Gastranaerophilaceae; genus RUG14219. The sequence goes on from JAZSRN010000018.1 coordinate 5,808, forward strand.
AAGCGGAAAAGCTTTTATTTTTTGCATATACAAATCTAATAAATTCTTTCTCAAAACAACCTCTCAAGATTAATCTGTTACAATTATTATATCATAGAAATTAATCTACTTCAACCCTATAATTATGGCTTGATTTATTTCAATAAAAATTGTAGAATAATAACAGTAAAGAGGGAGACTTAAATTTATGGACAATATTATGAAGAAAAAAGTTGCAATATCTATTATAGCCTTGATAGGTCTGATTACAACCGTAAAGCTTGCGATAATTTATTTTGAGGCAAATTTTAACCCTGCATATTTGGGCAGTTTTTGTTCGATGAATGATTTTATTGATTGCGATGGGGTTGCGCAAACTACAGAATCTCAGTTTTTTGGCATTCCGTTAGCAATTTGGGGTTTAATCTTGTATGGTTTTATGTTCTTGTTGCTTTTTGCGGATAAATTGAAAAACATTAAGTTGTTTAAGTTTATGGAAGTTTTCAAAAATCCACTTGATTATATCGCGTCTTTAGGGATTATTTCTTTTACAATTTCAATAATTTTGCTTTGTGTAAGTTTGTTTGAAATTAAAAAATTGTGTATTCTTTGCGCATTGACGTATATTCTGAATTTGATAATTGCATTGATTGCAACTGATTTTAAAAATGGTGGAATTATAAAATCTTTCAAACAAAGTTGGACAGATTTTAACGATGCTTTAAAAATTATGCCTTATTTGATAGCGTTTGTATGTGTGACAATTTTGGGTGCAAGTGTTCTTTCTTATACATCACATACTATGGTTTTGGCTCCTCAAGTTAAAAAACAAAAAGGTATGGGTGAATTTTTGAATACAAAAAATAATCGTTATAAAATTAACGGAAATATTTTGGGAAGTAAAAATCCAAAATTGAAAGTAATTATTTATACGGATTATGAATGTCCTGTTTGTGCGGCGTATAACATAATGATTCACAAGTTGGCGAAGGAAGTAAAAGATATTCAAATTGAACATCATAACTATCCTTTAGATATGGCTTGTAACCCTAAGATTTCGCAACCGTTCCACTTAAAAGCTTGTATGCTTGCAAAATATGCTATTGCTGCAGAAAAACAAGGCAATGCGTGGGGATTTGGTGCAACTTTGTTTGAGCAAAAACCTCAAACTGAAGATGCAATATTGGAAATTGCTCAAAAGCTTCGTTTGGATATAGAACAATTGAAGAAAGATGCATACAGTGATGAAGTTGCCGAAGAGTTGGATAAAGATATTAAAGCTGCAATTAAAAAAGGAATCATCGGTACTCCTGTAACTCAAGTAGGTCACGAAATTAAAATGGGTATTACCGAATATCCTGAGTTAAAAGCTTATGTAATCGAAAAATTAAAACAAGCAGAAAATGAATCAAAATAAAATTTTAATACATTCGTGTTGTGCAATATGTTCAGGCTATCCCATATCTTTGCTTAAAGATATGGGATATGCGGTTATTGTTTATTTTTATAATCCTAATATTTATCCAAAATCGGAATATGAAAGACGACTTGAGGCGCAACGAGTGCTTTGCGAACATTTTGACGTGGAGTTAATTGAGGGAGATTACAAGCCGGATGTTTACTATAAAAAAGTAGAGGGTTTTGAAACTGAACCGGAACGTGGTAAACGTTGCCCGATTTGTTTTGAATTACGGTTGAAACAAACCGCACAAAAAGCAAAAGAATTGGGTATTGATAAATTTACAACTTCTATAGTTATCAGTCCTCATAAAAATTTTAAATTGTTATCCGAAATTGGGGGCAAAATTGCTCAAGAAGAAAATCTTGAATATGTGTCTATTGATTTTAAAAAGAAAGATGGTTTTTTGAAAACAAATCAGATTTCAAAAGAATTGAATTTATATCGTCAAAATTATTGCGGATGTGAGTTTTCGCAACGGAAAAATTTGTGATATAATTTTTAAAAATAGCAAGGGAGAGATTTATGCACGAAATTATACATACAATGAACGTTTTTTTTCAAAGTTTAGGGGTAAAAGGTTTGGCACTAAATTCTTGTATTGAAAGTTTTTTCTTGGTTCCGCCCCCCGATATTTTGTTGATTACAATGGATTTGGCAAGGCCTGAAAAAGCTTTATGGTATGCTTTTGTTTGTACGGTTGCCTCTGCTGTTGGCGGAGCAATAGGTTATTTGATAGGTTTGCTTGGTGGAAGGCCGATATTTAATTTCTTTTTTAGAAACAAACATGAACAATTTGAGCAAGTTGAAACTATGTACAACAAATACGGTTCTTTAGCAGTATTTTTTTCAGCGTTTACTCCAATTCCGTACAAAGTTTTTACAATTGCAAGCGGAATTTTGAATATGAATTTTATAAAATTTTTCCTTGCAAGTCTCTTTGGACGCGGAGCAAGATTTTTTCTTGTAAGTATTGTTTTGATGTTGTTTGGTGAAACAATTAAACAATATATTGAATGGGTAATACTTGCCGTTACGGTTGTAATTGTAATTTTCTTTGTAATTTTATATAAAAAACGA
>JAZSRN010000083.1:0-47811 GCA_045538535.1 Candidatus Gastranaerophilaceae bacterium
GGCAGCCTTTACATTAGCCGAAGTCCTAATCACCCTCGCAATTGTCGGGGTAGTAGCGGCGATTACGATGCCGGCGTTGATTGCGAATATTCAAGAACGAGTAAAAACCGCTCGTATCCAAAACATTACTCAAAAATTCGGTAAAGCAACGGATAAGATGAAATCACTTTCAACCTTAGGCGGTTATGCAACAACAATGGATTTTGTAAACGAATTACAAAAACATTTAAAAATCGCAAAAGTTTGTGATAACCAACATCTAACCGAATGTTGGCCGACTGATAAAGTAATCCTTGATGACGAAGGCAAGGAATGGGAAATCTCAAAAACCACAACGGGTAAACAACTAAAAATGACAAATGACGACACCCATGAATACGGTGATACAGTAGGGATTGTTACTGCAGACGGTACTGCAATGATACTAGCATACAACGCAAAATGCGATATTGATGAAGCCCCAGTGACTTGGTCAAACAATCAATCAAGCACATCTGGTTGCGTAGCAGCAGTATTCGACTGGAACGGAAGTAAAATGCCAAACAAACTATCTAACGATGTCATAACCTTCAACTCTGGTGGCCTAGGCTCCGCGTGCGCCTTTGAAATAAACGGCAGTTGTTTTAAAGCACCACAAGCAGCAAATACATATATGACAAAAGCAGAATGTGAATCTAAAAAAGGAGACCTAGGAATAAACGCTTGTAATTATGATACAGACTACTGGGCAAAAGCAGTAGAAACATGTGGTCATGTAGATAAAATGGCAAGCATGGCAGATTTAGCAGCGATAGCAAGTGACATATACGGCACAACAATAGGAGAACTAGAAGATAAATCAAGCATAACAATGAACACTTCAAAAGCAGCCGAATACGGTTTTACCTCTTCGTCGTTTTGGGTTTGGTCTGGGCGTGAGAACGGTAGCGGCAACGCATACTACCGCTACTTCTACTCTACGAGCTCGTACTGGGGCGGCGGCCGAACCAACAGCAGCGGCTTAGTGTTGTGTAAAGGTGATTAGCTCGGTTACAAACGTGTCATCGCGGCCTTTGTGCCGCGATCTGTACTCACCGATATTGTCGTAAAGAGATTCTGAAACAAGTTCAGAATGACAAATTAATATTGACCGTACCCCACCTAACTACCTCTCGAAAAACGATACTCAATCGTTTTTCTCGGCAGAGTCCATTAGGGGAGGAATAAGCCATTGTCATCGCGGCCTTTGTGCCGCGATCTTTAAAAATTGTGTCTTGATTTGGTTTCTAATGCTTCTAAATTTTCTAAAAAAAGTTTTGAGGCTTTAAATAATGAGGCTTCGGCCCATGTCAGAGGTGTGTGTGCTCCAGGTACGTATTTTATTCGGCCATTTTTGGTTGTTACGGCTTCGTACGCTTCAGGAACTCTATAGGCTGGACAAGAATATTTGTTTGACTTTGTTATTTTAGCCGGAGTGATTCTTGCATAGCTTCTATTTATGTATTCAGTTTGTTTGTCTAATGCTATGGTTAATAGTTTTGACGCGTATTTGTCATGCGGTTGCCGTTTGAGATGATTAATTAAGTTTTTGGCAATTGTTCCGTAAGCACAAGAAATTTCGGAGACTAAGAACCATTCTGCTTCATTTTTCTTTTTGTTTTGTGTCCAAACATTTGTTAATGTGTGATAGTCGAGATTTAAATATTCGTCTTGTGGATATCTGATAGCGCCGTTAGGACGAACAATTTTGTCGGTTAGCTTTTGTAGAATAACGAGCTTTTTCCTACTATCGCTGCAAATGTTTATTGGATTAAGAGTTTCGGTTTGAGGCATGAAACTCATCGCTGCGTCATAATCTCTCGATAAATATTTTTCTTCCCAAGGTTGAACTTCTTTTGAATAATCCCCTTTTATTGTTTCTACATTAGGTTGAGAAATAATCCTTTGTTCACCGTCTTTTAATAGTTTTGTTAGTGTTTGTTTGTTTTTGAATATATCGCCATGTTTTGTATTTAATATGCGTTCACGAACTTTTAAAAGTTCGAGGTTTGTTGTTGGTGAATACATTAAATCCAATAATTGGCGCATGCCTTGGTTGATTATTGAAGTATCACTTGTTAATGAGTTTACAAAAGTCCATTCTTCCCAAGCCCCGCATGAACGTGCACTTGGATAATGGATTGCATTAAGGTACATTGTACAATTTGCAATACTTTCCAATACGTTGTCTGGAATTTCGGCAGATGTTTTGTAGCCGTAATCTGTGCCGTTTAGTCCGTTTTTTATTAAGTCTGTTGAAGCTTGCAGATAATTCCCGATTGATTCAAGTCTGGTTTTTGCAAACCATTTGTGTGGTTCAAGAGTATGTGGCACAAAACAATGGCCAATCCCTTTTTGTGTAGCTCCACCCAAAAATTCGTTATTGTGGTATTTTTCTGGCGAAGTTATTATTTCATCAAAATTGTCTTGTTGCCCTTCGTATAAATCGGCGAGTTTGTTGAGCACTCGCGTTGCATCTTGAGGAGAATAATGTTTGATTAATTCCAAGTTGTTGCAACTATCGGTAATCCAAATTAAATCGGACATCAAAGGGTTTTCTTTATGGTTTATCATAGATGTTTTTACAAAGCCCGTTTTGTTATCCATTATATAATTGAAGGTACCTTTTTTTATTGTGAAATCAAAAAGGGATTTGAATTTTTTGCTTGTGTAATTTGAACTAAGACGTTTTGCAATTTCCTCGTTGTGGATGGGTATAGAATATGTCCCGAAATTTTTTATTATTGGATTATATCTCGCAAAATTTTGATATGCATAATAATCTTTTACATGTTTTGGTTTTTCGGTTCCGTCAGAAAATTTTCCAGTAAAATTGAGTTGTTTTCTTTTTGTGTAAATATTTTGGTTTTGTATTGTATAAAATCTGTTTGTTACTGGTGTTATTTGCATTACATGTCCCTCACTCTAATTATATAAATCTTAGCAAGAAAAAATTTGCTATTTTTATGCAAAATTATTAATAAAAATTTGTATTTGTGTTATTATTAATTACACGGAAGTATAAGTATTTTTGAAAGTGGGATTTATGTTAAATAATAAAACAATTTTGATTACGGGTGGTACTGGTAGTTTTGGTAAAAAGTTTACACAAACGGTTTTGAAAGAATATCCGAATGTTGAAAAAATAATTATTTATTCAAGAGATGAGTTCAAACAATTTATGATGGCAAATATGCCGGAATTTAAACCTTATGAAAAAAAATTGAGATTTTTTATCGGTGATGTTAGAGATAAAGAACGTATGATGCGAGCTTTTGAAGGTGTTGATATTGTTGTTCACGCTGCCGCACTCAAACAAGTTCCGGCGTGCGAATATAATCCGTTTGAGGCTATTAAAACAAATGTGCATGGTGCGCAAAATGTTATAGATTGCGCGATTGATTGTGGTGTTAAAAAGGTCGTTGCGCTTTCAACGGATAAAGCTTGTGCGCCTATAAATCTTTATGGTGCAACAAAACTTTGTTCGGACAAATTGTTTATTGCGGGCAATGCTTATTGCGGAGGTAAAGATACACGATTTGCGGTTGTACGTTATGGAAATGTTGCGGGTTCTCGGGGTTCAGTAATCCCGTTTTTCCAAAAACTTGTAGCAGAAGGTGCAAAAGAGTTGCCTATTACTGATATGCGCATGACAAGATTTTGGCTTAAACTTGAACAAGCTGTGGAGATGGTTTTGGAAGCTATTGAACACATGCAAGGTGGTGAATTGTATGTTAAAAAAATCCCGTCAATGAAAATGCCTCAACTCGCGGAAGCTATTGCGCCTCATTTGACTGTGAAAGAAGTTGGTATCAGACCGGGTGAAAAAATTCACGAGCAAATGATTACCAAAGAAGATGCACCAAATACGATTGAATTTAATGATTTTTACATTATTTTGCCACAGATTGATTTTGAAAATATTGAACATAAGTATCCAAACGCAAAACGCGTTCCCGTAGATTTTGAATATCATTCGGGAAATAACGATCGTTGGTTGTCAGTTGATGAAATGAAAAAGTTGATTGGTGAGATATAGGTGATGAAATTAAAAAAAAAGATAATAAAATTTTTATCATGTTTTATCTTTCTGTCCAAATACAGAAGAGCTTTTAGAGAAAAATATTTGGGTGGTAATAGTGTTCCCACGTTGTCAAAATATCAAATGGATCAAGCTCGTTATAACATTGGTGAATTTTCATATATTGGTTATAATTCAATAATTAAAAATGAAAAAGAAACCACTGTTGGCAAATATTGTTCAATTTCCCATGAAGTATGTATAGGTTTATCTCAACATCCTCTGAATTGTCTTACTACCCATGGTTTTATTGCGCAAGAAAAGTGTTCCAATATAGATAATTTATTAACAGTGCCCAAAGAAAATGTTGTTGATTTTTCAAAAGAATGTATGCCTCCGATAAAAATCGGTAATGATGTTTGGATTGGTTATCGTGCGATGATTATGGATGGTATTACCATTGAAGATGGTGCCGTGATTGCTGCTGGAGCAGTTGTTACTAAAAATGTGCCTGCTTATGAAATTTGGGGTGGAGTTCCGGCAAAACCAATAGGAAAAAGATTCTCCAATATAGCAGAAAGAGAAACTATATGCGAAAAATTGCTTGAACTAAAATGGTGGGATTATCCTTGTGAATTTGTAGAGAAACTACCATTTGCCAATATTGAAAAATGCATAGAAATTTTAGAAGAAAATAAACACTTAAGACAAGAGGCAAAATGAAAACATACGCTTACGGAAAACAAAATATTACTGATGAAGATATTCAAGCTGTCGTTGAAACACTAAAATCACCTTATTTGACTTGCGGGCCAAAAGTCAAGGAGTTTGAGCAAGCTATTTGTGAATATACCGGGGCTAAATATGCCGTTGCCGTAAACTCTGCAACTTCTGGTTTGCATATAGCGATGATGGCTGCGGGCGTCGGTGTGGGAGATGAGGTTATAACCTCCCCGATGACATTTTTAGCTAGTGCAAATTGCGCAAGGTTTTGTGGCGCTGATGTTAAATTCGCTGATGTAGAAAAAGATACTCAAAATATTGATTATCGTGAAATTGAAAAGCAAATAACATCAAAGACAAAAGCTGTTATTCCTGTTCACTTTGCAGGTCAATCTTGTGATATGGCGAAGATTTATGAGGTAGCTAAAAAATATAATTTGTATGTGATAGAAGATGCAGCGCATGCAATCGGGTCAGAATATAAAGGTAAAAAAGTTGGTTGTTGTGAATATTCTGACATGACAGTATTTTCTTTCCATCCGGTAAAAACCATAACAACTGCAGAAGGTGGAGCTGTGGTAACTAATAGCAAAGATTTGTATGACAAACTTTGTGCATTTAGAGCTCACGGCATGCATAAAGACGGTGAAATGCTGAACACTTGGGAATACGAAATGCGAGAGTTGGGTTATAATTACCGTATGACTGATGTTCAAGCTGCACTAGGTATTTCTCAATTAAAACGATTGAATGATTTTAAAAAACGTCGTCGTGAAATCGTTGAATTTTATAACAAAGAATTAAATCTTCCACATTTAATCGAAAAAGATTATTCAAATGCGTGTTTTCATTTGTACCCAATTTTGGTAGAAGATAGAAAGAAATTCTATTTTGATGCAAGAAAAATTGGTTTATATCTTCAAGTTCATTATATTCCGGTACACACTCAGCCTTATTATAGGGCGCTTGGTTATAATTGGGGCGATTATCCAAATGCTGAAGATTATTATAAACATTGCATTTCGCTTCCTTTGTATCCAGATTTGACGGATGAAGATTTGGTAGAAATAGTTAAAAGGGTTAAGAGTATTTTATGAGAAATATTGCAATTATTACCGCGCGTGGTGGTAGCAAGAGAATTCCTCGAAAAAATATAAAAGAATTTATGGGCAAACCAATGTTAGCATACGCCATTGAGGCCGCAATAAATTCAAAAATATTTGACGAAGTAATGGTTTCAACCGATGATTGTGAGATTGCTGAAATTGCGAAAAAGTATGGTGCTAGTGTTCCTTTTATGCGTTCTGAAGCAACTGCAAACGATTTTGCAACAACTGCAGATGTGCTAGATGAAGTTATTAATGAATACCAAAAATTGGGAAAAATTTTTGAAGAATTTTGTTGTATTTACCCTTGTGTACCTTTCTTAACTTCAAAAATATTGAAAAATGCGTATGACAGATTTAAGCAACTTGATTTAGATAAATTGATGCCGGTTGTCAAATACTCTTTTCCTATCCAAAGAGCAGTAAAAGTAAATGAGGCTGGGTATTTAGAGTATCGTGAACCACAATTCGCGTTGTCGCGCTCTCAAGATTTGGAGCCAATGTATCACGATGTCGGAATGTTTTATTTTTATAAAACTGATAAAATGAATAGTGCAAAAATTGGGATGTATGAAATGGATGAAAGTGTAATCCAAGATATTGATACTCTTGATGATTGGAAAATGGCAGAGATGAAGTATAAGGTGTTGTATGGCGTATAAGTGTGGGTTAAAACTTTGGTCAATAAATACTGATTACTATTATGATGAAGCAAAACGGCTTTATTCAAAGGGTGTTTTTGATTATATTGAACTTTATGTTGTGCCGGGGACTTTAGATACATTGCCTAAGTGGAAAGAATTACACAACCCCCTACGGCACTTCGTGCCACTTCCCCCAAAGGGGGCAGATAACAGTTTAGTTGTTGATTCTGAAACCCTATGGCACTTCGTGCCACTTCCCCCAGAGGGGGCAGACCAATTAAAGTCCGATTCTTCAGAACTACGGCGATGTTTGCCACTACCTTCAGAAGGGGCAGATGTTTTATTTTCTAAACGCAGAAAATATGCTCCGTATATGAAAGATTTTGCAAGAAAATTGCGAAAAAATATGACTAAACAAGAAGTCGTATTTTGGCAACAAATCCGTAAAAACAGACTTGGTGTACGTTTTAGAAGACAACATTCGATAGATGATCAATATATTGCGGATTTTTATTGCCATGAGAAAAGATTAATTATAGAGATTGATGGTGGACAACATTGCAATTCTTTTGAAGATGTGCAAAGAACTTTTTATCTGGAAAGTCGCGGGTATCGTATAATTCGTTTTTGGAATAATGAAATCAATGAAAATTTAAGTGCTTGCATAGATTTTTTATATCAAGAAATAAACAGTAATCTGCCCCCTTTGGGGGAAGTGGCACGAAGTGCCGAAGGGGGTATACCTTTTATAATCCATGCCCCACACTTTGCACACGGATTTAACTTAGCCAAAAAAGATAAAGAAGAATCTAACCTTGCGATATATAGAGAGGTAAAACAGTTTGCAGACGAGTTGGACGCACCCCATATAATTTTCCATGGTGGAATTGAGGGAGATATAGAAGAAACTGCCCGACAGCTTGCGAATTTTAATGAGCCAAGAGCCTTGATTGAAAATAAGCCTTATAGAGCTCCGCTTGGAGAAAAAAAATTGTGTAGGGGATATTCGATTCAAGAAATTTCTAAAATAATCAATGAAACTGGTTGTGGTCTTTGTTTGGATATAGGGCATGCTATTTGTAGTGCGAATTCTTTAAATGAAGAACCATACAATTATTTAAAACAATTTAATGATTTAGCTCCTATTATGTATCATATTAGTGGTAACATTATAGACTCTGATGTTGATAAACATTTACATTTGTGCGAAGGTAATTATGATTATAAAAAAATTTTTGATATAATAAATTGTGATAGTTATATTTCTATCGAAACGAATAAAGATTTTAAAGAAAATTTAAAAGATTATGAAGAAGATATTTTTTATATGAAAGGATTTGTTAATGAATAGAACTGATAAAATTATTGATATTTTGTCTACATTATTTGATAAGGAAGTTGATGAAAATTGTAGTGTTGAAAATGAAGGATTGTGGGATTCAATTACTCATTTGGAAATTATTGTAACTATTGAGGAAGAATTTGGGGTTAAAATCCCGCAAGAAAAAATACCGCAGATGACTTCTGTTAAAAATATTCTAGAGGTGTTAAATAGTTTATGATTGATTTAAAACCTGACCATATCGGTGTAATTGTTAAAAATATAGAAAAAGAAAAGATTATTTATGAATCCTTGGGGTTTGTTTGTGATAGTGAAATTTTTCAAGATAATAATCAGCAAATGAGGGGGGTATTTTTACGGCCTACAAATGAAGTTGGTTATAGAGTAGAACTTATAGAAGATTTAAGTGAAAGTCAATCATTAAATAAAATTCTAAATAATCGGTGTGGTAAAATTTATCATATAGCGTTTAAGGTTGATGATTTAGAAAAAAATATTAATGAAATTCTTGAACAACTTAATGCAAAAATACTTTCTCCTATTAAAAGTGGTGAATATTATGCAAAGGTTTGTTTCATATTTTTATCAAATGCACAAATTGTAGAATTGGTTGAATATAAATGATGGATAAACTTTTAAATAAAAATATAACAAGACTTGAAATATTAAAATCGAAATCTTCTAAATCTATAAAACGAGAAGTAACTATTTGTGTATATAGAAATCATTCATTTGAGCATATGGAAGGAGTAATTAATAAATTTTTAAATCAAAGTGGTTTAAACGCGAAGTTTTTGTATAGTGATTACGATGATAGTTTTAATTTTCAAAGATTAACTGGTAAAAATGATATAAATATAATTTGGATAGATTTTTCAAGATATAATGATTTAACTATAGATAAATGGTTCAATGAACGACTTGAATTGTTAAATCAGATTTCGGATAAACCTATTTTAGTTTATTATATAGGTGTACCTTTTGTATCGATTAAGCATAAAGATATTATTGTCGCTAATTCTAATGAAATAGAAAAAGAACTCGGGGATAATTTCTATGATAGAGAAAAGTTTGAGTATTCAGGAACTAATATATCTTCAAAGGCAAGTATAAGGATTGCTCAAGAGCTTGGGTTTAAATTTATTCCATCATTTTTTCTTACCCCTATAAAAGCTATTGTAACAGATTTGGATAATACTTTTTATTCGGGAATTCTTGGTGAAGATGGGATAGAAAATTTAGTGCCTAATATTGAATATCAAAAACAATTGTTAGAATTCAAAAAAAATGGTGGACTTTTAGCAATTGCATCTAAAAATGAGTTTGAAGATGTAAAAGAAATGTTTGAAAAAAGAAAAGATTTTATTATAAAATGGAATGATTTTTCTTCTCATAACATTTCTTGGTCATCAAAAGATAAATCTATTTTTGAAATAGCAGAACAATTTAATATTGGTATAGATAGTATTCTTTTTATTGATGATAATATTGGTGAAATTAATCTTGTGAAAAATTGTTATCCATTAGTTAATACATTATTAGCTGATCAAAATTTGAATTTTAAATTAAACATATATCCTTTAATGGAGAGATATTTACATACAAAAGAAGATAATTTAAGGGCAAGTGATATCGAAGCTAATCAAAAACGTGAAGAATTGAAAAATGTTTTAAATGTAGAAGAATATTTCAAAAGTCTTGAAATGAAAATTACGTATGCTTTAGACAACATCGAAAATTTTGAAAGAGCTGTTCAATTGATAAATAAAACAAATCAGTTTATATTTTCGTATAAAAGATATGCAAAAGAAGATATAAAGTCTAATATGCATATTCTTACAATAAATTTAAAAGATAAATTATCAGATAGTGGTATTATCGGCATAATAATTGCCGAAAATATTGAGAATAAATTGATAATAGATGAACTTGTAGTTTCTTGTAGAGCGCTTGGAAGAAATATAGAGAATATTATGTTAAATAACGCTTTTGTTTATTTAAAGGATAAATTAGGTACTTCTAATGAAGTTATTATCGATTTCCATCTTGGACCACGAAATAATCCTGCAAAAAATTGGCTTGAAAATTTTTCTCAACAGAAAATTGAATGTGATTGTTGTGTTAATTTAACCCTAAAAGACAATATTGAAAATCAATATATTCAAGAGGTATATAATTAAGGATGAAAATATATTTCAAAAATTATAAAAATTTAACTTATGAAGAGAAGGTTCATATATTAGATATCCGAAATTTAGAATACATAAGAAAAAATATGTATAATAGTGATGTAATACAGTTAGAAAATCATTTAAATTGGGTAAATAATTTGCAAGACAGAAGTGATTGTATTTATTGGGCAATATATGTTGATGAAGAATTATTAGGTAGTATTGATATAACAAGTATTAATTGGGATGAAAAGTTTGCCGAATGGGGATTTTATATAAATAATAAATATTTTGGATTTGGAGTTTTGATAGAGTATTTAGGTACTATTCATTTTTTAGAAGAAATGAAATTTGATAAGATTTTGGCGTGCGTTTTTGAAGAAAATGAATCTGTGTACAAAATGCATAAGAATAAATTTAATTATGTTGATAGTCCTGAACATTCATTTGTTAAAGATTCTAAAAAGTATAATGGGTTGATTTTAACACAAGAAAATTGGTATCAAAAGAAACAAATTATTGAAAAAATGTTAACAAAGATATATAAAATAGATGAGGTACGTTGGGAATAATGCAAACTTACATCATAGCGGAAATGTCTGCAAACCATTGTGGCGACAAAGAGTTAGCTAAAAAAATCATTAAATCAGCAAAAGATTGCGGGGCTGATGCTGTTAAGGTGCAAACTTACACCGCAGACACTATTACAATTAATTGCCAAAATGAAGAATTTCAAATTAAAGATGATGGAAATTTATGGAAGGGCGAAAATCTTTATTCGCTTTATCAAAAAGCTTATACTCCTTGGGAATGGCAAGGAGTATTAAAACAATATGCTGATGAAATCGGAATAGATTTCTTTTCAACTCCGTTTGATTTTACCGCTGTCGACTTTTTGGAAAATATTAATGTTCCTTGTTATAAAATCGCATCTTTTGAAGCAATGGATTATCCTTTAATAAAATACGCCGCAAAATTTAAAAAACCGATGATTATTTCAACCGGAGTGTCCTCTTTAGAGGAAATTCAGGGTGCAATAGATGCTTGTAAATCTGTTGGAAATAATGATATCACTCTTTTAAAATGCACTTCTGCTTATCCGGCACAATTAGAAGATATGAATATTATTACAATAAAAGATATGATAGAAAGATTTTCTTCTCAAGGAGTTAAAATCGGACTTTCGGATCATTCAATGAGTAATATTCCTTCAATCGTTGCAGTTTCACTTGGTGCAAAAGTTGTTGAAAAACATTTCACTTTAGACAGAAATTTAGGTGGCGCTGATGCCGGTTTTTCACTAAATATTGAAGAATTTAAGTCTTTAGTTAAAGCGATACGAGATACCGAAAAAGTTTTAGGCAATGTTGATTACACAATAAACGAGAAAAATCGCAAATTTGCACGCTCTTTGTATGTTGTAAATGACATCAAGAAAGGTGATATTTTAACATCAGAAAACGTACGTTCCATACGTCCAGCAAATGGCTTGCACCCTAAATATTATGAAGAAATTTTAGGCAAACCCGCAACACGAGATTTACCGTTTGGAACACCGTTGAAAATAGAAGATTTTAGTTGATTTGGTTTTTGTAAAGTTGAGAAATTAAATCTTTTAGAAGTAGTGTGCAATTTGTTGTGTTTAGTTGCTCATTAAATTTGGGAGAATATTGTGTATAATCCTTAGGATTATAGAGTGTTCCAATTATAGTTTTTGATAAGTATTCGTTATATAGTTTCTTTAGTTTTGTTTTATCAATTTTGTAATTTAACAAATCTTCTATATTAAATTTGTTCTTATATTTAAATATGCCAGGTAGAAAATCCCACCAAACTTGACCAAATATTAATGTTGGTTTACCTCCACAAATTGATTCAAATGATGCTGTTCCGTTAATTGTTGCGCAGAATTGGCAATTTTTGAGTAATTCACTTGACGGAACTGTAACATCAATGTATTTGACATTTTTTATGAGATGTAGGCGTTTGAAAAATAAATTCCCTCTCATGTATTCATTTTGTTTAGGATTTTCTTTAACATAAATAAACCAGTTATCTGGGATGATTTTCGATAAACGCTCTATTGCTAAAACTTGATCACAATAAATGCCACCGTTTACTGATGTTGTTAGTTCGGGTTGTAAATGTAGTGGAAAATATACAAATTTTTCGTTGTAGTTTGGGGTTTGCGTATATTTTTTGCGATTTTCATCGTATTGCAAGTAAAGAGGTATTTTTCTTTGTGTGCTCATGTTGGTTTTTATTGTGCGTTTTAAATAATTTTGTAATATTTTGTTAAATTTCTTTTTGCTAAATCCCGATTTTAATAATGCTGTGAAAAAATGATGTCTTTTAAATTGAGGTTGTTCTATGTTTAAAGTATAAGGTTGAATTCCTTTCATATAGCAATGTTTATAATTAAAATTTTCAATCAAGTTTTCATCAGTTTGTCTGTATGTTTTTGACATTTTTTGAAATGTAATCGCATCCTCTTTTTTAAACGCATATTGTAAGAATGGTATATTTGTTAATGGTGAAACGCATGATTGTAAAATTATTGTTTTAATTCCAAATTCTTGGCATAAATCATATAAAACATCATCATAGCCGGCATGTGGAGTATGGTCAAAAATTACAAGCTCGATATTTTCTTTAGTCAAGTATCCGTATAAAAATTGATAAATTAAGTTGAAGGAATGTATGTAATCAGTGTCCGATGTTTCTTGAAAATCTTTATTATGTCGTCCGATATTACACATATATCTGTACATATTTTTGTATAATTTATTGTAAATATCTTCGTTATAATCAATCCCTTCAGTATATTTTTTGATTAAATTAAGTGTTTCATTTGAATATTGAAACGCTAAAAAATCCAATCGAGAAATGTTTTTGGGATGAAGGCATTCTTGCTCGCACATTACATTTACTAATGTTATAATTTTTTCTTTTTCTAATTCTTTTATTGCGTCAAGTATAACTGGTAGATAGCAAGATACTAATGTTTTCATAATTTTTCCTTTATGTATTCCACAATGTCATAATTATACCACAAAAGGAACAAGTATGTATCTTTATTGTCTCATGTTACATGTATGAGGTTAATATAAGCAGTCAAGTATATTATTTTTTAAAGGGAACAAGGATGTTACATGGGATGTTTTTGGAAAAAGAATTTGTTGGACAAAAATTTAAAGAATATCGTAAAAAAGCGAGTTTAACACAAGAAGAGTTAGCCGAAAAAGTTGGAATCGCTGAAAAACACTATGGGCGTCTGGAACGAGGAATTTGTTTGCCTGCATTAGATACTTTTTTTAATTTGGTTAAGGTTTTGAATATTCCATTGTCGGATTTTGGGATTGAAACAAATTCCACCCAAGATATTGAGCGAGAAAACTTGATAAAAGAAATTTTTTTGTCCAAGCCGCGAGAGCTAAATGCTCTCTCAGGTATTCTCAAAATCATTAAGGATATATCCCAAACGGTGGAGGAAGTTTGAAGATGAAAATATTGTTGTATCAAGAACCTACGACGGCAATTTCTTTGCCTTATCCGATGTCATTAGTTTGTAAAGATCACCTATATAATTGGATAGCTAAAAATTTGTTACAGTACAAAGATGTCGAAATTAGAACGATTGTGTCTGAACTTTCATATATTCAAAATCAAGAATATCATCATATTGATGAGTTAAATCCTATTTGTTTTAAAGATGAGTATTTGCAAGAAATCTTTCCAGAAGTCTTATCGATAAAGGAGATGATGTTAAAGATTTTTAATAATGAATTGTCAGAAGATGAATATAGTACTTTTCAAAGAATAATGAAAGATTTTGTACTTGAAAATTGGGAGCCGGATATTGTTCTTAGCTATCCAATTCATAATGATTTATTAAGAAAAACATATCCTAATGCTCTTCACATGTTAGTTGAAAACGGTATTTTTTCAAGGCCTCCGTTCAATTTAGTCCGGACGCTTAGATATGAACCTATACATTTTTTGAATGGTTTTTTAAATAAATTTAAAAGTGAAATAAATAATTTTTCGATTACTGATGAACAAAAACTTTCATTAAGAGTATTTAAAAACGAATTAAGAAAACTTGTTGATGAAAATAATCCTAAAAAAAATATTTTGGAACAATTGAAAACACAATATCGATATATTTTGTTATGTCCTATACCTACGGATAATTTATATAAAGAAACAAAATATAATGACCAGTACTTATATTTGTTAGATATATTAAATAAGATACCTAATGATATAGGATTAGTCATAACATTTCATGACGATTGCAGTAGTCAATTAAATGCGGGTATTATAAAAACCTTACAGCAGAAATATAAGAATTTAATATATTTTCCGGTTGAAGATAATTCTTATGCTTCGCAGTCATTAAATTATTTTGAATATTGTGATGCAATTATAAATATGCATACCATGACTGGAACCCAAGCTATGTTGTGGGATTTAAAGGTTATATCGTTAGACAAAAGATACACTAAAAGTTTTTGTGACAAAGAAGGGCTGGATAATCTTGAAGAATTTTTAGCAATGCCTAAAAAGGATAATTCATCATTTTTATACTGGTATTTTACGCATTATGCTGTATTTCAAAAGAATTTTGATGAGCCTAATTGGTATTACAATTTCTTTAAATCAAAACTTGAAAGCTACCGTAACAACGGAATAACTTTTGAACTTTATGAGCAAGTTAATGATTTTGACGATATAGCAAGTTATATTATTGAACATGTCAAAGAGTATTATGATGCCCAAAAACCAATACCTATAAAAACGCATGTTACGTTGAATATTTTGGGTATCAAAATCAGTTTCAGAAAACGGAATATTAAAAATTTTTTGAATAAAATTTTTGTAAAAAATCAAAATGATATAGAAGATTAAATTTGACACACAGACGATAATATTACAAGTACTTGAAAAATGTTAAAAAATTTGATATATTGGGTATATGAAAAATATGCGTCTGAGTAGTATGAACATAGATTTTATGGAAAAAGTCGGGGGTTCAAAATTGCCCGAAACCCTTGCTATGACTGCGTTTGCGCCTACGGGGGGGGGGGCAATCCAGGCGTAGAGCGGGTTTACGCCCTATTGGGTGCCTAAAACCCAGTAATATCAATGTTTTTAAAAACCTAATTGTTATGCAATTAGGTGCTTTGTCATGCGGGAAAATAAGAGGGAAATATCTTTTTGAAAGTGGAGATAAACGCATAACGATAATAATTCTCCCCCAGACGGGGGAGATAGAGGGGGTACAGTCGTATTTTCACGACTTCAGTATATTAACCGTACCCCACCCTTCCCTCCCCCTTTGGGGAGGGACGCTCCCTTGTCATCGCGCACTTGTTGCGCGATCTATTCCCGCCGAAATCGTCATGCGTTCTCCCCCTATCGGGAGAGCCGGTATCGGCATCTTCCCCTCTCCAACGGGAGAGGAAAGAACACTTGACGAGAGTACGAGTCAAAAGTGTTCTAGGTGAGGGTCAATCTTTTTAAAAAGAAAAAAAGAGATTCTGAAACAAGTTCAGAATGACAGTTGAGGCAAGTAAGGTGGACTTTAGTCTAAACACCATCCACCCCTCACCAAGAAATTCAAGTTTTCGCAAAGCTCAAACAGAATTTCTATCCTCTCCCACAAGGGGCGAGGGGAAGGGTAAAAAATAACAGTAGTACAAATAAATAAACAAAGAAAGGTAAAAACACTATGAAGAAAAAATTAAAAGCATTCACTTTAGCAGAGGTCCTTATCACCCTTGCAATCATCGGGGTCGTATCGGCATTGACATTGCCGAATTTGATTGCGGATTATCAGAAAAAGCAAACCGTAACGAAGCTAAAAAGAGTATACACAACTTTTGCCAATGCTTTTGAAATGGCAAAAGTAGACCATGGTGATTATGGTGATTGGGAATGGGAACATATACCAACAGATGCCGGTGCGCGTTCTCAGTATTTTATGAATACGTATTTGTTTCCTTATTTAAGTGTTGTAAAAACGTGTATACCTGCAACGAAAGAGTGTTTTAGTGATAATTCAGTTGCATTGAATAATCGTGATACCGGAATTGTTTTTGATGAATTTGAGGTTGGTTTTATTTTACAGGATGGTACAACAGTTGAAGCTTGGGCTGGTGGGGATGGTTTTATTCCACATGCATTATTTTATGTTGATATTAATGGATTTAAAAAACCTAACAAATTCGGCAAAGACATATTTTCGTTCAGATTTGGTAAGAATACTGGTAGTTATGCTTGTGGTGATGTTGATGAAAATGAAGAATTAATAAATGAAAAAGTCTGTGTTGAATCTAGAGGATTATCTTTTGAAGGGATTGGATACGGTAGTTCGGTACAAGATTATTTAAATCCGAATTTTGTTCTTGTATCAGGTTCGGATAACTATAAAAACAAAATGTCTTGTTCGCAAAATGGTAATGGTCGACTTTGTGGGGCCGCAATTTATATGAATAATTGGGAAATTCCGGAAGGTTATCCTTGGTAACAAAACACCGATTTAGGATTGATTTAGTTTTTATTCAATCAGCAAATTTAATATTTTCATAATATTGATGTTAAATTAGGATATACTCTTGACAAAAAAAATGTTTTCGAGTTATACTCTAAGCAAAGGAAAAATTATGGTAAAATTATTCGCAAAATCTAACAACTCCTCCTCCAAGTTCGTAATATCGGGACTTGGATATGTTAGCGTATAATTTGTTTTGAATTTTACATTAATCATAAATAAAAAGTCCCGTAAAAGGGACTTTTTTGTTGTGTGCTTTTTGATTGGAGATAGAATGAATTTAACGGTAAACAATTACGATATAAGAAATAGAAAACAAAATTTTAACGGCGTATTAGATGGTGCATTGACCGGAGCACTCAGAACTCTTGATACAAATGATATGGCAAATGCTGTGTTAATTGATTTGGGGGCAATGGTAGCACCTCGAACATATTATGATACCAAAAATCGTAACGAATATGCCGGTTTTGAAACATTTTTCCGCGAAATTAGCGGGACTTTTATCAATTGTTTATCTGCGGGATTGCTTGCGTTAGGGATTTCTCATGTTGCGTCAAAACTTGTGATGTCTAATGTTAAAATTAAGCCGAATAGCTGGTATAGTACCGAAGCGGTTGAAACATTGAGTGAAGCTTGGCAAAGTGCTAATGGTAACACTAAAAAATATGTCCAAAATGTTTTAGGGAACTTGAGTGGGCGTGATGGCGCTAACTTAAACAAATTCAATGATATAAATTGGGCAAAAGTTGAATGGATTGACGAAAATGCTTGGAATAAATTCAAATGGCAAAACAAAAATTATGAAAACATTGCCGAAGTTTTGAAAACGAAAGACGGCGTGATTAATACGCTTACTACTATTATTGAGGATAAAAATATCACTAAAAATGATAAGAATAATATCCTAAAAATTATGGAGACTCGTTTGACAAATGCACTTGGTGCAAATAGAGATTTACAGATAAATGTCGGCGACAAAAAATGGGCAGAAAAAATGGAATATGTTTTGCGCGATATTTATGATATGGGTAGTGATATTTTTACTAATAAAAATGTTAATGTAGAGTCAGCAATTAAGAAGTTGGCAAAAATTAACAGAATTAAAATTTTTGGAGCTTTGGCAGGTGCTTCTGCACTTGGTTTGACTAATCAAGCTATAAACAGAAAACTTACCGAAAAACGTACGGGTAAAAAAGGGTTTGTCGGTGATGTTGATTTTGCAGATAAGCCAAAAGATAAAGTGGCTGAAAAAAGCAAACATCTTTGGCTTAAAAAGATTGCTGCCAGTGCCGGTATGATTGCTATGGTTGTTGCGGTTATGAAGGTCAAAAGTCCAAAAGATTTTGTTCGTAAATTGCAGTTTACAAGCCCTGTAACAAGTGGTAATGCAATAAAAACGGTTTATGCATCAACAATTACCGGAAGATTTTTGGCAGCTGATAATGATACTGAGCTTAGAGAATCAGTTGTACGCGATTATTTCGGGTTCTTAAATTGGCTTGTTTTTGGCGGTTTTGCAGCTAAAGGAGTTGCTAATATTTTGGATAAAAAGCGTACGGCGTTATTTAATGTTACCAAAGAAGGTAAAGGTATTAAACATTGGTTGAATAATGTGAATTTAAAAACACATGCTGAAATTGCGGCCAAAGGTAAAGATTTCGCCAAGAAAAACTTGTGGAAATTGAATGTTGCACACGCATCAGGTTTGTTGTATTCAGCCGTTACTTTGGGTTATTTATTACCTATGATAAATGACAAAATGACCAAGGCAAGAGCTAAAAAAGAAGCACAAACAAATAAAGCTGATTTGAAAGCCTAAGTGTTGTATTGTTCAAGATATTGCAATAACGTGATTTGTTTGGTATAAAGGTATTATGACAAGACGAATAACTGTGTTTGCGCATTATGATAAAGATAATATAATTGACGATTACGTAATTAATTATCTAAAAGGTTTAAAAGAGGTTTCTGAAAGTTTGATTTTTGTTTCTGATGGTGAGTTATCGGATATTGAAAAATCAAAACTTTGTGGCCTTGCGGATTTTGTTATTGCAGAAAAACATGGAGAATATGATTTTGGCAGTTATAAACGAGGTGTATTAAAAGTTAAAGAACAAAATCTGACTTGTGAAGAATTGATACTTGCAAATGATAGTTGTTACGGTCCGTTGTTTTCGTTAAAAAAAGTTTTTGATGAGATGCATGAATGTCAATGTGATTTTTGGGGAATTACAGAGAATAAATACGGTATTAAAGGAAAAGAGCGCCATATTCAAAGTTATTTTTTAGTTTTCAAGACACAAATTTTGGAAGATGAAAGTTTTGTTCAATTTTTTAAAAATGTTTCGGTTGAAGAATTTAAAAATGATGTTATAACAAAATATGAAATCGGGTTATCGAAAATGCTTTTTGACAAAGGTTTTGTCGGAGAAAGTTATGTTAAAAAATATCGAAAAATCGGAAATGCAACAATTTATAAATGGCGAGAATTGGTGCAAAAGAGGTTGTCACCATTTGTAAAGTGTTCTTTGTTAAAATTGAAAAATACTGAAAGAACAACCGTTTCGGGGTGGGAAAATGTTATTGATAAGTGTGATTATGATGTAAATTTAATTAAAAATCATTTAAAAAGGTTTGATGTTCGCTTGATAAATAATCGTGTTCCTATGTTTCTAAAAAGGGTTTTATTTCAAGTTGGATTGTTACTTCCGAATAATATTCGAATAAAATACTTTCTAAATGTACAAAGGTTTGGTGATTAATATTCTTATCTCTTTAAAATGGTGAATTTTCTTTTAGGGGTAACTTTAGCATTTTTTTGATTTTTCTGATTGTTCTTATTCGTTGACCTTTATCTAAGAGGAGTCTGTATAAAACAAAAATAATGAAATTGTAAATGAAAAATAAAGTGTATTTTATGCTGTGATTGTAATTTTTAAGAACATCAAAATAGGCTTGTAGGTTTATAAAATCTATTTTATCTGTAGGTTTTGAGATATAACTGTTTGGATGAAGACGCCATTTTGTAAGTTTTTCTTCTAAATAATAAAATTCGCAATCGTTTGCGATATGAATATAAAGCCACCAATCCAAGAGTTTGTCTATTGGGGTTTTTAGATATTCGGGTCTTAGATTTTCTTTTCTTATCATAACTGATGAAAATGTTGAAATCTTATTTGTTATTCCAAAATCGAATAGCATGTTTTTCGGAAAGGTTTTTGCTTTTAGAGTTTTGTGAGTGTTGGCAATTTGTTCAATCAGCGCTTTGCGGCCTTCAATTTCGCCAAAAGGTTCGACGTTATTGAATATCAAGCCCATTTGGGGATATTTTTTTATTGTCGAAATCCTTCTTTCAAGGCAATTTTCACACCACAAATCGTCACTTTCTAAAAACGCTATCCATTGTCCGTTTGTGTGATTTAGTGCGTGTAGAATTGTTTTTTGTAAGCCGACGTTTTCATTGTTTTGAACAAGTTTTATGCGCTTATCTTGTTTGCAAAATGATTGTATGATTTCAACTGAATTGTCGGTTGAGCAATCGTCAACGATAATTAATTCCCAATTTTGATATGTCTGATTAAGTACAGATTGAATAGTTTCTGCGATAAAGTTTTCGTAATTATAACTGGCCGTAACAATCGAGATTAACATATTGTGATTATAGTATAAAAAAAAATATAAATTAAACTTTTGTACAAATTCAAGTGTACATTACTTGTTTTTCCTATTAGTACGTGATTACTAGCCTTATTTTTATTTAAAAATTACGTATATATTTATATTATGAATAAGAAAAAACCTTATATAATATGTGCTCCGGGGTATCAGAAAAGCAATGGATGTAGAGTTTTGCATAATCTGGCTTTAGAGATTGAAAAAAGAGGTTATGAGGCATATTTGTATTCTCTTTATCCTAGGAATGAACGTTTTAAATATATTGATAATTTAGATTTGGTAGATAAAAACTCGGCAATAATCGTGTATCCCGAAATTACATCGGGTAATCCGTTGAGATTTAAAAATGTTGTTCGTTTGGTCTTGTATTATCCGGGGATTTTAGGTGGGACAAAAGAATACTTTGACGAAGAATTGATTTTTGTACATGATAGAATTTTTTCTGATAAAGGTGATGTTTTAACTGTGCCGTTTATTGATACTTCATTGTTTTATAGTGATGATACGCCCAAAAACAAAGTTTGTTATTTTATAAATAAGGGCGGAAAATGGCGGGATGTTCCGGAGTTGGTTGATGCAATTGAAATTAATATGTCTTATCCGGAAAATAGAGATGATTTGGCTAAACTTTTGAGAGAAACTAAAGTTTTTTATAGTTATGATGATTGTTCTGCAATTATGGATGAGGCTCTGATGTGTGGATGTGAGGTAAAAATTATTAAAGAAAATGGTTTTGAATACTACAAACCGGATTACCTTGAACGCATCCAAAATTTTGAAGAACAAATACAAAATTTTATAGTAAAAACTCAAGCAATGAATGCACAGTCTATTGAAAAGGTTAGACCATTAAGATTTAAGCCAATATTGTTTTATAATTATCTAAAATATAAATATATATTGAAAGATAAAGAAAAGGCGCAGCTTTGTTGGTGGAGAATTAAGAATATAATTCACTAAATTATTCTGTTTAAGTATTATATTTGCTTGCAATAATCCTTTTAGGTAGTACGATATTAGTGTACTTGTTAGGGGGATCCGCCCCGAGGGTAATCGTTTGTACGAGAGTTGTTGTATAAGCAGTGTGATTACCGATTTCTCAAAAGGATATGAAAGGAAATAAGATGGAAAAAAATCAAGAAACTTTGAGTATTTTAAGACACTCAACTTCGCACATTATGGCACAAGCCGTTCAAAAGTTGTTCCCTTCGGCAAAGTTAGCTATTGGGCCGGCTATTGAAAATGGTTTTTATTATGATTTTGATTTGACGGATGGATACGCTTTTACGGAAGATGATCTTCTTAAGATTGAAGAAGAAATGAAAAATATTGTTAAACAAAATCTTTCTTTTGAAAAATATGTTATTCCGGATGTAGAAAAACAAATCGCAGATTTTAGAGCCGAAGGTGAAATTTACAAAGCCGAACTTTTGGAAGAACACAAAAATGATAACCCAACGCTTTATGTAACAAGAGACAAGGACGGTAACGCTTTGTTTAATGACCTTTGTGCGGGGCCACATCTTCCTAATACGTCATATATTAAAGCAAATGCGTTTAAGCTTTTAAAAGTTGCGGGCGCATACTGGAGAGGAAATTCTCAAAATAAAATGCTTCAAAGAATTTATGCAACTGCATTTTGGAATAAAGAGGACTTGGCCGAATATTTAAACTTTTTGGAAGAAGCAGAAAAACGTGACCACAGAAAATTGGGCACAAAACTTGATTTATTCTCAGTAAGAGATGAAATAGGTGCGGGTTTGGTTTTGTGGCATCCAAATCTTGCGGTTGTTCGTGAAGAAATTGAAAATTATTGGAGAAGTGAACACCGCAAACGAGGATATGTAACGGTTCATACTCCACAGATTGCTAAATCAAAATTGTGGGAGCTTTCAGGACACATTGACCATTATAAAGAAAATATGTTCTTTATCCAAAAAGAAAATGAAGATGATGAACAATATATTGTTAAACCTATGAACTGTCCGTTCCATATTTTGATTTATCAAGCAAACCGACATTCGTATCGTTCATTACCTTTAAGAATGGCTGAGTTGGGAACCGTTTATCGTAAAGAAAAATCAGGTGCTTTGGCCGGATTAACCAGAGTTCAAGGATTTACGCAAGACGATGCTCATATATTCTGTACTCCGGAACAATTAGTTGATGAAATCAATGCAATTATTGATTTTGTGGCTGATACAATGCAAATGTTTGATATGAAATTTGATGTTGAACTTTCTACTCGCCCTGAAAGTTATGTCGGTGATTTGAAAAACTGGGAAATTGCTGAAGCCGGATTGAAAGAAGCAATGGATAGACGCGGTATGGAATATGAAATTAATGAGGGTGACGGTGCGTTTTATGGCCCGAAAATTGATTTCAAAGTTAAGGATGCTATCGGTAGAACTTGGCAATGTGCAACAATTCAATTAGATTTTAACTTGCCGGAAAGATTTGATATTAAATATCAAGACAAAGATGGACAATTAAAAACTCCGGTAATGCTTCACCGTGTAATCTTTGGTTCAATGGAGCGTTTCCACGGAATATTGGTTGAACACTATGCCGGTGCTTTCCCTACTTGGCTTGCTCCGACTCAAGTTGCAATTGTTCCTATTTCAAATGAAAAACATGCGGATTTTGCACAAGAAGTTTATAATAAAATGCGTGCAGCCGGTATAAGAGCAAATCTTGATGACAGAAGTGAAAGTATGAATTATAAAATCAGAGAAAGTCTTCAAGATAAAAAAATCCCTTATGTTTGTGTAATTGGAGATAAGGAAATCGAAGCAAATTCTGTTGCAGTACGTGCACGTGGTATTGGTCAAGTCGGTACAATCGGTGTCGATGAATTTATTTCAACAATTGAAAATGAAATCAATACGCGAGCAAATGTGTCTTTTGCTAAAAAAGATTAGTTTAGCTATTAATCATTACTAAAAGGCGAAATCCCGATATATATCGGGATTTCCCCTTTTAGCGTTATTCTTTCTCTCTTAAAATTTTTGCATACATATCTAGTTTATCTAAAAGCGGTTGCCATTGTTCATATAATGCTTTGCGAGTTTTGTTTCTCAATTTTTCCCCAAGCGAATTGTTTTTGTCGCTTGTTTTAGCAATTGTCATATCTATTTTAGCTTGTACGGCGGTTTTTAATACTTCAGGCATGCATAAAGTATTTGGTTTACCGTCTTCAAGTGCTTTATAATATGTATCTTGATAATTCTCGTTCATTCTTAATTTCCAATTTGTATCGACTTTTTGTCCGCCATAATTGTAGGTTTTGTCGATGCCAAAGAAGTCAGCGAACGAAATTTGGATGTTTTTTGTTGCCCTAAAAAGTTCGGCAAATTTTGCACTAAGGATTTTTTGCGGATTACCTTCTAATTGGGCACGAAATTCATTGCGGGCCTCTGCTCTTTGAGGATCAGCGTTTAAATATCCGGCAAGGTAATTTTTATCCCAAGCGTTAATATCCATTTGCGCAGCCGGGATTGAATCGTGTGAGCCTATAAGAGTCCAGTTGTTCGGGTTGCAATTTTCAGCTTTCATCCATTGAAGTTGTGTAAGTCCGGGGAGTTTGTATTTGTAGTGATACATATAATCAAACACATCAGTTGAGGAACAAACATCTTCCCATACGGCGTCGTTTATGTCTACACTGTGGCTTTGTAATGTAGGAAAAATTATTTTTTCAAGAAGCTCTCGAAAATTTTGTCCGTCGTCAATGCCGTTGAGCTTTGATATATTCCCTCTAATTTCAGGGTTTTTGTTGTGATAAATAAATGGGTCAACAAGTCCTAGAGCGTGGTCAATTCTGATATTGTCAAAACCTTCTAAAGATGCATCAATTTTTTGTTTTAAAAGTTTTCCGGCAATGCCGAGTGAACCGTCTTGATTATATAATTTGTTAGGATTTAACACTGGAACATCCCAGTATTGCATGCCGTTGTTTTTGCCGCCATAAGGACAACCCATCCGCCAATCGTTTAGAAATGCTTCTTGATTTGCCCACATATCGCTCATTGAAAAACCAACCAATAAATCATTTATATACGAAAACCCAATGTTTTTTCGAAACTTATGGTGCGCTTCAAGTTGTTTATGTGCTAAAAATTGTATAAAACTGTTCTTTTCTATTTTATCTTCGGCGCGAAGTTTAATTTTTTCATATCTTTTTAGTGCAGAGGGATGATTTTTTTCAAGAAGTTGTGCAAGGTTCCTATCAATCGGATTTTCCCATTTTTCAAAATCCTCTGTGCCGTACATATTTGCCAATACTGCGAAAATACCGTCTTTTTCAAGCCAATCTGATGCTTTTGTTTTGAAGGCGTTGAATTCATGGTTTAATTTTAGGGCGTTTTTATCCCCCAATTTAACTTTGTTTTTGAAATTTTCAAATGCCTCATCCATTGCAATATCATAAGACTCAAAAGCTTCGTAAAATTTTGCGTATGTATAATTTTTATTTTTGTTTTTAGGGGCATCTTCAGACAAACTAAGAAGAGTGTTTTTGCTTAAAATATTTGCATATTCTTCTGTTGTAAGAGGTTTTAAGTCGATAAAAAGATGATTTTTGGCAAAAACTGAACTTTCATAAGGCGAAATGTTTTGGCGTGAAATTTTGCCGGCTGGGCCAAGTTGTACATTATTAAATCCGTGTAAATTGATGAATTTTATGAATTCTCGAGATTCGTTATCGTAAGGAGAGCCAATGTATGCGTCTAATCCATCCGAAGGAAACGCAGAGCCGTGTATAATCATTGCAACATTCTTCAAGCCCAACTGCTCTTTTGCTTGTTGTATCGTTTTTTTATAATCTTGTTCTTCATCTGCTCTTAAACGTCTTGTGAAGGTTTGAGCATGGTTTATCCCAAAAATTCGCATATAATATTATAACCTAAACAAGAATTTTTTTGCTACACTTCCGCAGTTATTTCAAGTTTGTAATGAGCGCCGATTTCTTCTCTGGATAAAACTACGATATCTGCAATGTAATTTGATAAAAGATTGAAAAACATTTGTCGAAGTTCTATTGGGGCAATTAAAATCGGAGTTGTGAGTTCATTATCTTTGAATTTTTTGGTTATTTTTTGTGAAAGTTTTTCAGCAAAATCTCCGTCGATTCGAACTATAGCGTCTTCTTCATCCAGTGTTGGAATAATTTTTTCTAATGTATTTTCTGAAATTTCCAATGCTGTAATAGTGTTTTCAGAGTCTGCATATTGTGCGCAGATGTTTCTTGACATTGCCAATCGAATTTTACTCAACAAATCTTCTCTTGTTGAATCTTCGGCAAAGTCGTTTAATTTTGAAAATATTAGCGTAATATCTTTAATAGAAACTCTTTCGGTAATTAAACTTGTAAAAATGTATCTTAAATCGGCAAAAGAGATAACGTCCGGCACCAAATTTTCGACAAGAAACGGATTTGTATTACCTACAAGTTCGCAATATTTTAAAAGCATTTGGTAATCAAAGAGATCATCAGCAAATTTTACGGCTGCGAAATTGATAGCTTTTGCGATGTATTCAGAAGCCGAAATGCCTTCAACCCAATAATCTTTTGTTTCTTCTTTTTTTATCCATACGATTTCTCGTCCGGTAAGTGTGTCGATTTCGTAAATAGCTTCTTTAATTTTTTTATCCGTATGTAGTTCATCCAAATAAAACATTAGATGTTCTGGATATGCAGTTGATTTAAAAACTTCTAAGCCGCGTACATCAATTGAGAATTCGTAAGGGCCTAATGCTTCAGAATCAAAAATTCTAATAGAAGGGATTATATAACCATATTCATCCGCTGATTCATATCTCATTTTTATTATTTCGGGGAATAAGTTTTCTTTGTCTTCACTATCTGTATCAACAAGAGGAACTAATTCTTCGCTTACTTTCAAGCTCAACGTATCAACTCCCAATCTTTCGTATAATAAATTCGGGTTTGATAATTCTGCAAGTTCTTTTTTGAGTTTTTCAAATTCTTTTAAGCTGGATGAAATTTTGGCATTGTATTCTTTTCTGCCCACAGAAGCCGGAGCTTCCACATCAATTGCTGATTTTATTTGTGTAATTTTTTTCTTTTGCTTTTTGATTTTGTCAATTAACTCTTGTCCTTTTTCATAAGGCGTTAATTCAGGAGAAATCATTTTTTCAATAGGGTTTTTAACGGTACCCCAACTGATTATATCAGTGTCATTATTTGTGGCGAAATCGTTATCTTCAGCCATAAAAATACAGTTTAGAAGAATATTCTCTTCTGTTTCGATTTCTGTCATGCTGTACAATTCCCAACCGTTCATTGACATTTCGTTCAATAGATTTTGTAACGCTTGGGTGTCATCTGCCGGACAACTTTTTATAACGTATTTCATTTTTTTTGCCATTAATTTTCATCCTTCATTAAACTTTTTATAGCTTCAATTGCAACTTTAATTGCCTTATCTGTGTCGTGAACAACCGGATTTTCAAGGTTAAGTTTTTCACGTTCTTGGTTTGCAACCGTCAAGAATACGGAACCTACTTCAACTTTTTTATAACTACCGACTACAAATAGTGCGGCGGATTCCATTTCTGAAGCCAAACAACCTAAACGTTTCCACGCCTCCCATTTGTTTTGGAGTTCATAATTAACCGGCATCATTTCCGGATTGTGCTGCCCATAGAAAGAATCTTTGCACTGAACGATTCCGACATGGTATTCGCAATCCAGTTTTTTTGCTGCATTTACAAGTGCATTTGTAATTTTTAAATTTGCGACCGCCGGAAATTCAATCGGAGCGTATTCTTTTGTTGTACCTTCCATACGGATTGCGCCGGTTGCGATAACTATATCGCCACCTTTTACATTTGTATCTATGCCGCCGCAAGTGCCGACTCTTATAAAATGTTTAGCACCTATATTAGCTAATTCTTCAAGCGCAATTGATGCTGATGGGCCCCCGATACCGGTTGACGTTACGCTAACTTTTTGGCCGTTAAGATAACCCGTATAAGTTACGTATTCACGTTTATCCGCAACCAACTTTGCATCATCAAAGTATTTCGCAATTTTTTCGCATCTTTTAGGATCACCTGGCAGAATTACATAATCGCCAACATCACCGGATTTTAATCCTATATGATATTGTGTCCCGTCTTGAGAGTATTTCATAATGACCTCATTTATTATTTAAGTGTTTTAAGTTTTTGGATAACCAAATCACTTACATCCACACCGCCAACAAAAATAACTCGATTGTCTAAAATAGCATCAAGTTTTTGTTCTACCAAAACTTGTCTGGTTGCAGTTTGGATTTTATTATAAATAAGTTCATCTTTTTCCATACGTAATTTTGCAAGAGCTTCTTGTTTAGTTTTAAATTCTCTTGCCGTCATATCTTCAAAATTTTGTTTTTTTAGTGGAGTATCAAGCGTTTTGTACTGTTTTTCTTTGTCAATCATGTATTGTTGAAGTTCAAGGCTTTTTGCATCAAGTTCTTTGATTGCTTGTTGTGCCAACGGATAGTTTTGTTGAACTTTACCGTAATCAATGTAGCCTACTGTTGCAGCATTAGCTTTGCCGGCAAAAGTAACCAAAAGGCCTGCTACTAGTAACAATGTTTTTAATCTGGATTTTTTCATATTAATCTCCTATCTTATAGAATTAGTACATTATATCGCCAACACCGAATGTGAAGTATCCGCTATCGCTACCGTTTCTACCCGAATTTGTAAGTGGAATACCGTAATCGATTGATAATGGACCCATGCCCGGAATATATACTTTCAAACCAACACCGGCAGAAACTGCATACATCGGTCTGTCATAAAGCGTATTTGTAACTGTACCGTTGAAGATTTTACCGGCATCAGCCCATATTGTAAATCTAATATTGTTTAAGAAACTAATTTTAGTTCTGTCTAAGAACGGAATAGGAGTTGCAAATTCTGCAGAACCCATAATGAACGCATCACCAGTACCTACACCGCTCATTTTGAAACCTCTAACTGTGTATGGGCCTCCTAAACGATAAGCCATAACTTCTGGCATGTGGTCTCCGTGAATTTTGCCGCCTCCTTTTGCGGTAAATGACAATGAAGACTTTTTACCAACCGGAACATATTGTTTTACCATACCGGTAAGTTTTCCGTGCGTTTTATCAAAACCATTTAGTCCAATTTGTTCGTCAAATCTTAAATTTGCGATTGTTCCTTTTCTTGTAACCGTTGCACTGTCACGAGTGTCATAAATAAGTGATGGGCTTAAAGATAAGAACATTCCGCCTTCTAACTGCCTTGCACGTTCTGAAATCGGCACGTTATATGCGTTATACATTGATAAGATTTTTGTATAATCGCCCTCTTTTACATCAATGTTTTCAACTCCAAGTGAAAAGGTTGATGTAAGATTGCGATTGCGTTTGAGTCTGTGTGCAACTGTAACTTCTGCCCCGATTCTTCTTTCTATTGCCAACGGAACTTGATATGATCCGAAATCTCTAAAGAAAATCTTGTTCATTAATGATGTATCGGCATTTAAGAAATGAGGTTCGTAGAAGCTTAATTCTACTTGTAAGTTCATCCTTCTTTTAATTGAAGCATCGTTTAAAATAACACCGGTACCGGCTAAACCGTTTAATGACAAACGTTGGTTTAAACCTCTAAAGTTGTTATCTGATATGCCTAATGAACCGAATACCCCAGTAACCGAGTCAATACCGCCACCTACTGATATGCTTGCTGTACGTTGTTCTTCTACATTGATTGTGATGTCATAAGCATCAGGAATTTCTTCGCTAGGTTCTATTTCTCGAGTTACATCTTTGAAGGCCTGAGTTGCATATAGACGAATTAAGTCTTCTTTTAATATATTTTCGTTATAAACCGTACCGGGTTCGGTCAAAATGTTGCGCTCAATAACGTAATCTTTTGTTTTTTCGTTGCCGGCAATCATAATTCTGTCGATTGTGCCTTCTTTGATTGTAATGTTTACGGTACCGTCGGGGTCATCAGTAACGGATGCAACTCTTGAAAGTACATAACCTTTGGAAGTGTATAAATCTTGAATTTTTGCGATTGCTTCATTAAGATCGCCGATATTTTGAGGTTTTCCTTTTAGAGGCATCAATATACCCATAATTTCTTCGGTAGGGATTACGGTATTGCCTTCAATCATAAAATCTGTTATCGGGGCATTTTCTTCAAGCATGATTTTAATCGTAACGGTTCCATCCGGATTCGGCACCGGGATGGCCTTCATTTTTTCAGTAAAAAAGCCAAGCTGATAAATGGCTTTCAAATCAGTCTGTAAAATGTCACGACTATACTCATCTCCGCGCTGCAAGTTCATTTTCTGCATAACTAATGCCGGATCAATTGTTGTTGTGCCTACGATTTCAATATCTTTAATTTTTCGTTGTTCCGTATTTAAAATGGAAGAATTTTCAGAGTCGTTTTGTTCGGGCTCTCCGTAATATTCACTGGCTTGACCAAATTGCGTGGCAGACGGTGCTTGGATTGCATCGCTAAAGTCTTCTTCCCAAAAACTTTCTCTTGCAAAAGTTCCGGTTTGTCCGCAAAGTAGCGCCAAAAATACTGCTATAATTAACCCTGTTTTATTAAATGAATTCAAGAATTATTGCCCTTAAATTGTATATACTCTTCCAAAAATATTATACCATAAATAATCAAGAAAAAGAAACATATAACAAAAAGTTAATATATGTGATGGAGAAATTATTTTGAGGCCAGTTTATAAATTTCGTTTTTCGGGTAATCAAAAAGCTCGGAAAGGATTGTAGAGATGTCTTTTGCGCTATAATTTTTGTTTTTTAAAATATTGATTTTTTTTATAATTTCTGCATTGTTAGTGTTTTGCGTTTGTCTGAATACAAGCCCGACAATTTCACCCTTTACGATATTGTTTGTAAAATGTTCAATTGTTTCGTTAATATCTCCGACTTTAATTTCTTCAAAAACTTTTGTGAGTTCTCGGCCGATTGCAACTCTTGCATTCGGATTATGTTCTTTTATTAGATTTAATGTATTTAGTATTCGGTTTGGTGACTCGTAAAAAACAATGTCGGTTGTTGTAAAATTGTTTAATATATTCTCAATTTGCGTTTTTGTTTTTGGCAAGAAACCGACAAATGTGAAATCTTCGCCTTCGCGGGCTATTTGAGATAAAAATGTTGCAACTGCATTTGCGCCGGCAAGCGAAGTGATTTGGTATCCTTTATTTCTTAGGTCTTGAACCAGTACGGCGCCCGGATCACAAAAAAGAGGCGTTCCGGCATCCGAAACAAGTGCTATTTTTTTGCCCTCTTGTAGTATGTTTAAAAATGTTCCAAGGCGTTCTTTTTCATTAAATTTGTGATAAGAAATGCACTTTGTTTTGATGTTAAAATGGTTTAATAATTTTTGCGTAACGCGGATATCTTCACAAGCTATTACATCGACATTTGAAAGTGTTTCAATTGCTCGATTTGTCATATCGCCCAAATTGCCTATGGGTGTCGGCACTATGTATAAATCGAATTCTCTCATAAGTTTAGTTTGTAGCCTCCACCGTATATTGTTTCAATATATTTTTTGCCGTTAGCAATTTTGTCTAATTTTGTTCTTAGGTGTTTGATGTGTACACGTATGGTTTCAATATCATCGTCCGGTGCATATCCCCAAATATCTTTTAGCAGTTGTGCGGTCGAAACCATATTTCCGTGATTTTGGAATAGCAGGTTGAATATATCAAATTCGATTGGTGTTAATTTTGCTTGTTTTTCACCTATTTTGACTGAGTATAATTCAGGTAAAAGGGTTATTTCTCCAAGTGTTAACAATTCTCTTGTTGATGCGGATTCCGGAATCTGCATTGTTCTTTTTAGTAGTGCGCGGACTCTAACTTGTAATTCTTCCATCTCAAATGGTTTTACTAAGTAATCGTCCACTCCAATATCAAAACCTTTTACTTTATCTTGGATTTGAGATAGTGCGGTTAGCATTAATATCGGAATATTTTTCGTTTCGTCATTTTTTCTTATTCTCTGCGCAACCGTAAATCCGTCGGTTTCCGGCATCATTACATCTAATATTACCAATGCAGGTTTCTCTTGTTTGCAAAGTGCAAATCCCTTGGTTCCTTCATAAGCTTGTAACACCTTGTAGCCTAAAAGCTCCAAGTTTACTTTTATTAATTCATTAATCGCTAAATCATCATCTATTACTAATATTTTGTTCATATTGCTATTTTAGCGGTAAAAAAATAAACAATAAAGATGATTTAATATTTCTTAATATTATTTTGGAATGATAAAGTGGCATAATTATTTGATTTAAGGATGTTTAATGTGTAAAAAAATGTAAATATTAAAAAAATAAGTGTAAAAAATACAAACTTTTTGATTTTTATTGTAATATGTAATTACAATTAAGTTCGTAGTAGTAGAAAATGCTTATAGGAGGCACATGAATTGGCAGTAACATCACCATTTACCGCAATCCGCGAATGTGGACAAAAAGAAATACATTTAGGACAACATGTTTTAGCAGAGTTTTTTGAATGTGATCCTAACACACTAAACAGTTTAGATAAAGTAGAAAAATATATGGTAGACGCAGCTCTTGAATGCGGTGCTACAATTGTTCAAAAATGTTTCCATATGTTTAATCCATACGGAGTTTCGGGAGTTGTAATTATTTCCGAAAGTCATCTTGCGATTCATACTTGGCCAGAATTAGGATATGCGGCAGTTGATTTGTTTACTTGCGGCGATAAATGTGATCCAAAAGTTTCTTATGAATTTTTGAAAAAAATGTTTAATTCTAAAAAAGCAACTTTCACAGAGTTGAAAAGAGGAATTATTGATGAAGAAACTTTAAAAGTTGCAGAAAAACCTTTTGAAATTATGCAACAATTTGAAGATTAATGTTCAAACTATTTAAATGCAATTCATACAATTCATACACTCTTTCGGGAGTGTTTTTTTTATGTAAAATCTTGTAAAAAAAAACGCATATCCCATGACAAAGTTTTTTGGTTATTTTATTATGGACATATTATAGGAGTAGAAAGTTGGAAGATACTTTAGTAGCAAGAAAATCAAATTTTGATATTACGTCACGCAGTGCATTTTCCAGCGAAAATGCAACATTTACGTCACGTTCATTTGCAGCGTTATTAGCAAAGAATATCATACCAAATTCGCATAAAAAGATTGCGAACAATTACATAATTGTAAAGAGAGTATTTAAATTTCAAGCGGTTATGAGTCGTATATCGCATAGTGAAAAAGCTTTGTTGAATAAATATGATTTTGAAACGTTAGAATTTACAACTGTAAAACAGATGTACGAAGAATTGGCACTATTGCAACAATGGGCAACTTCAAATGATGAAGTTTTGCAAAAAGAGTCTGATGAAATTCTTGAAATTAGGGTTAAGGAATTGAAGTTTATTGACGCAACTCGTTATGCAAGTATTTCGAATGAAATTTATAAGGGTTATTTGGCGCTAGAAAATTACCTCGAAGAGATAAGTAAATATCCAATGTAAATTTGGTTATCCGTCCAGATTGTCTTCTAATAGCTCGTTTAGGTTGTCTGCTGCTTCGGTTGCTAATTTGTCGCAACGTTCATTGTAATGATGGCCGGCATGACCTTTTATCCATACAAATTCTACATCGTGTGGTTGTTTGGCTGCAAGAAGTCTTTTCCATAGGGTAATGTTTTTGACCGGAGATTTTGTATTTAGTTTCCAGTTTTTGCTTATCCAACCTTCAATCCAGTTTTGGTTAAAAGCATCCACAACATATTTAGAATCTGATTGAACGGTTACTTTGCAAGGTTTTTTAAGGTTTTCTAAACCTATAATTACCCCCAAGAGTTCCATCCTATTGTTTGTGGTGACTTTGTATCCAGCTGAAAATTCTTTTTCGTGGATTTTGCCATTGCTATCTTCAAATACCAATATGGCACCATAACCTCCTCGTCCGGGATTACCGCGGGATGCACCATCAGTATAAAGTTTAACGAAAGTTTTTTCAGTCATGAGTTAATCATACCATAAATATTAGAACAAACTTTGTTGAGATGAAATTTTTGGTTCTTTGTAACCTAAATGTCTATATGTTTCCGGTGAAACCTTGCGTCCACGAGGGGTTCGTTGTAGTAAGCCGGCTTGCAGTAAAAAAGGTTCGCATACGTCTTCTAGGGTTCTGGAATCTTCACCAAGGGCTGCGGCAATGGTTTCTATTCCGACCGGTCCGCCATCGTATTTTTCTATTATCAGCTTCAAAAGACCTCTATCGGTTGTGTCCAAACCATATTCATCAATTTGGAGTATGTCGAGAGCTTCGTCGGCAATTACTTCATTGATTTTGCCATCGTATTTTACTAATGCGTAATCGCTAACCCTTTTGATGAGACGATTTGCGATACGAGGGGTTCCTCTTGAACGTCTGGCAATAGCCGAAGCTCCTTTTGTATCAATCAAGATGTTTAAAATTCCGGCAGTTCTTTCGATAACTTTAGATAGTTCATCTTCGGTGTAAAATTCTAACCTATGAATTATGCCAAATCTGTCTCTAAGAGGGCCTGAAAGTTCGCCGGCTTTGGTTGTTGCACCGATAAGTGTAAACTTTGGTAATGGTATTCGCAGTGTTTTTACGGTTTGTGCTTTTCCTGTTGTCATGTCAAGAACAAAATCTTCCATTGCCGGATAAAGTATTTCTTCAGCCACTTTGTTTAAACGATGTATCTCGTCGATGAATAGGATTTCTCCGCCCTTTAATGACATTAGAATACCTATAATATCTCGGGGTCTCTCTAGTGCGGGAGCCGAAGTGATTTTAATTTCAGTATTCATTTCTTGCGCAATTACGCCGGCTAAGGTTGTTTTACCTAAACCGGGAGGGCCATAAAAAAGTAAGTGGTCAAGGGGCTGTTCGCGTTTTTTTGCTGCTTCAAGAGTGATTTTTAATGTTTCTTTTAGCGCTGATTGTCCAATATATGAGTCAAAACTTTTTGGACGAATGACATTTTCAAAATGATTGTCATTGTCGATTTTTTCAGTTTTTGTAATTGGATTTTTAGTTTTTAACAATTGATGTTCGTTGTTAAAATCGTCCGAAATTATGCTCATATATCTTATCCCTTTTCCTCATCATATCATAAATTTTGAAAATAATCAGCTTAATTATTGTAACAATCTTGTAGTCAAGTTTTGCTTATGGTATAGTTGTATTGTTATGGAATGTCCAAAATGTGGTTTAGAAATAGATGATAAGGCGTTGGTTTGTCCGAACTGTAAAAAGGTTCTGAAATTGGTGTGCCCAATTTGTAAAACCGTTAATGAAAATAATTCTTGCCGTAAGTGTGGCTATGTAATTATTTCAAAGTGTAATAAATGTGGCAAAATTAACCAAACTATCGGGCAAAAATGTAAAAAATGCGGTTTTAGCACAGAGAAAAGTGTTATTCTTAATGAAGCTAATACTGATGATTTTGTTATGTTGACCATGACTTTCCCGAACTTAGATGAAATGAAAACTCTTCTTGGTTCTGCAAAATTGTATAACAAGTTTAAAATAAATTTAGATAATATAATTGCAAAATATGCAAAATCTGTGGGCTTAAGACGTCAAGTATTTAAGAATACCTATGTAATCAGATGTCTTAAAGATTATACATTTGCGTCTTCTGCCAGAACGTCCGTAACTACTGCAATCGAACTTTTGGGCAAAATTGCAACGATGAATGCAAAATTGACAAAACGTAAGGATGCTGCAATAAGATGTAATATTACGCTTCTTTCTCGCGATGTGAACGGTAATCCTAATAAGATTGATTCCGGTTTTAATATCAGTTTGCTATATGAATCTGCAAAATCAAAAGAAGAAAAAGTTTTAAATACTTTTCAAGTTATGACAGACGCAAAAGTGTTTGAAGCTTTTGAACGTGATTATGATTTAAATCCTTTAAATTCAGTTTTGATTGATGGCAAAATGGAAATGTTCTACGAGCTTGATATCAAAAACGAAATTCATGTTGAGTTTGAACCGGATGAAGAAGATGATGAAGCGCAAATCCCTAATTTTGTGCAAAATATGCTTGTAGAACAAGATAAGCTTGACGGTATTGCATTAAGAAACCTTGACGCGCCGCCGGATCCTGACGCGATTTATGATGTTGAAACAATAGATTTTAATGAAATTAATTGTGAGTTTATTCGCACGCAAAATATTGATATATTTTATCATTTGATGAATGTTTTACAATCAAAGCGCAAATGTATTACCGCATTGAAAACCGCAGAATTGTATAAGCCATATTCATTGAAATTGATTAATGCTATCGAAGAAACACGTATTTATAATAATATCATTTCCTTGACTTGTTATGATGAAATGAAGTATGAACCGTATTCGTTCTTTAGAAATTTAGTGTCAGGTATTTTTGAGTATACCGTTTCTCAAAAGTTGTTCTCTCAAAATGATTTCACAATGTTTGCCAAAATAGATCCGGAAGGTTTGATTAAGGATTTGGTGACGTTAACGGATAGGTCAAACACAAATACTGTAGATACAAGATTTAAATATTTTGATTTGTTTTTAACTTTGTTACAAGCAATTCCGAACACAATCATTTTGATTGAGGATTTTGATAAGATTGATGCAAGTTCTTATGATGTAATGAAATATATTTTCAAAGCGTTTGATCAATTAGATGTAAGTTATTTGTTAACTTATGACAAGAGTTACGCGTTGCACAAAGATTGCTATTTCTTATTGAATCAATCGGCATATACAGAAATCTATTTGAAGCCGACACCGTTTGAAAAAATGATTGAGGAAAACAAACATTATTATCGTAACATTTTGGATAATTTTTATTTCCATCGTATAGCGAAGTATGCTTGTGGTAGTATTTTGTTTATTGATATTGCTATTCAATATTTGATAGAGAGCGGAGTGTATGAGGCAAAAGACGACAGTATTGAATTATTAAATCCTGAAACAATAATTATTCCGTCGAGTTTGGATAAACTTGTTGCGAGAAGATTGAATTTGTTACAAGATGATGAGTCAGCAATCAAGTTTTTGACTGAAGTTGTATTGTTAGGTACACGTATTGATGTCGCAACAATTGAAAGTTTAGAAATTGAAAACATTGAAGATGTTTTGAATAAACTTCAAGATATGGGCTTTATATATTTCTATAATAATTGTTTGTATTTCCCTAACTACAACCTTTTGAGACGGAATTTGTTAGAAACAATCAGTCCGATTTATTTGCAAGAATTAGCCCAAGATTTGTTGGATAAAGTATTTATTGATACAATGCCGTCGCAGACTAAAACGTTCTTGTATGATTTATTAAAACAACCGGATTTGGCGTTGCAAGAATGGCAAAGTCTTGCAGATATAAATCTTTCTATGGGTGATTTTTCTTCGTATTTAAATTGTTGTCACAAAATCATTGCACATTTAGATAGAATGATTGATGAGGATAATGTTGAGATAATTGAACAACAAAAATTAAATATTTACGAAAATATTTCGGACAATATGTTTGAATATCAACCAGAAAAGACCGGTGAAATTGCCGCAATAACACTCGAAGAACTTGAGCGTTCTATGAATACCGAAAAGATTATCGTTCTTTGCAATAAGATGATACAAGGGTATTTGGCGCGTGGTGATTTTATGCACGCATTGGAGTTGACACATAAAGTTTTATCATTGTTGCCGACTTGTTCATTATCAGTGAATTTGCCTGATTTTAACCCGTATTTTTATATGATGTCCTTAATTCATATTCAAATCTTGTTTAATATCGGTGCGATGTATGAATGTGTGGATATAGGTTACAAAGTTTTAAATGAGGCGAATGACGGTTTACTTTCAGTTTTAAAACCGGAGCAATATTCGCTTGAAGAATTTACGGAAATTATGGTTGACTCTGTTGGATATGTTGCACTTGCCAATATATTATCAATGAGTGGTAATGTAAAACAATTCTTGGATATTGCCAGAGCAGATTTGTCGGCTATTCCGTCTTCGTATGCAATATTTATTCAGTTGGAGGCATTGTTGCACGGTGCTAATGTTGATGTTGAAATGTTTAGTCCGGATGCTAATGACAAATTTTCGCCAGCAATTTTCCATTTGATGAAGGCGTTTATTGCGTTCAAAGATAATACGATTGCATTTGCAGAAGAAGTTTATAATGCAAAACTTATAGCGAAAGAATACAATTTGTATGAAATCGAGTATTTTGCAGATTTGATGATAGGTTATGCATATTTGAAGTTGCGTAATTATACAAAAGCAAATGATATATTCTATAAGATTATTAAGATAGCAAATCACAGTGGCATGACATCATTGATGTATTTGGCGTGGTATTTAATGTGTGAATTAAAATTAGCGCTTGCGAAATATGATGTAGCTTATGGCATCGTAAACAATTCAATAATCCAGTTGCAAAAAAGCAATTCAGCATCGGAGTATTTGTTAATGTTGTTCAAATATGCGATGTATAAGGTAATGATGTTCAAACAAGATTTTGAACACGCAGAGATTTGTATTCAACAAGCCAAGTATTTAGCACAGAAATATCAAATAGTATTTGAATTTGATACTAATCCGGAACATTATATACCGGTGGATGTTTCAGACGCTGAAAATCAGAATTTAGAAGAGAACATGAACATGTTTTTGTCAGGAAGTGAGGAATAAATGAAAATTTTATTTGCATCAGCAGAAGTGGCACCTTTTTCAAAAGCCGGCGGGTTGGCAGATGTTGTCGGAAGTTTGCCGAAATATTTGGAAAAAGATGCGCAGATTGCGATATTCACACCGTTACATGGTTGTATTGATGTTGAAAAATATGGGATTAAAGAGCTTCCAAATTCTGAAATGTGGTTGACTTTTGGACATCAAGGGCACAAATTCAAATTGTTTATGACCAAGTTGCCGGATACTGATATAAATGTGTTTTTTATTCATAACGATTGGTATTTTACTTGTTTTAAGGAAGTATATCCAAAATGGTTAGACACAAGATATGAACATGAAAGATACGTTGCTTTTTCTTTAGCGGTAATGGAATATGCAAAAGCGTTAAATTTCCGAGCTGATATTATCCATGCTAATGATTGGCATACAGCGATGTTGCCTTTGTATTTGCATAGTAATTACAAATTTGATGAATTTTGGAGTAATACAAAATCTGTATTCGAAATCCATAACCTTGCATATCAAGGTATTTGGTTTGAAGATATTTTGGATTTTGCAAATATGCGCAAAGATATCGTTTATAACGAATGGGGTTGTGAACATTACG
The DNA here is from genome assembly GCA_045538535.1 of Candidatus Gastranaerophilaceae bacterium. Lineage (GTDB taxonomy): Bacteria > Cyanobacteriota > Vampirovibrionia > Gastranaerophilales > Gastranaerophilaceae > RUG14219. The sequence goes on from JAZSRN010000083.1 coordinate 38,587, forward strand.
GACGGGTAAATTGGATGAAAGGTGCAATCAATTACGCAGATAAAGTTATTGCGGTTTCGCCAAATTACGCGGGAGAAATTTTGACAGGTGAATACGGTGAAGGCATGGATTACACTCTCAGAGGTGCGCAACACAAGCTTGTCGGAATATTGAACGGTATTGATTATGATGTGTTTAATCCGGAAAAAGATAAATGGTTAAAGAAAAATTATTCTGTGAAAAATTTTGCAAAAAATAAAGAAGAAAATAAAAAGGCATTATGCCAAGAACTTGGTTTGCAATACAATCCGGAACGGCCGTTGATAGGTTTTGTATCAAGACTTGTAGAGCAAAAAGGTGTTGATTTAATTAGGCAAGTTGAAAATGACATAAAATCAATGGATGCAGATTTTGTATTCTTAGGAAGTGGAGACTCTGCATATGAAAATCTTTTGATTTGGTTAACAAATAATTCCTCAAATATAAGGGCTTATGTTGGTTATAAAGCTGATTTGGCAAACCAAATTTATGCGGGTTCGGATTTCTTCTTGATGCCATCGAAGTTTGAGCCTTGTGGCTTGAGTCAATTAATTGCAATGAGATACGGTTCTTTGCCTATTGTTCGAGCTACCGGAGGTTTAGAAGATACGGTTACCGGTTATCCGCTTGATAATTCGACAGGATTTAAGTTCTGGGGTTATGATGGATGGTCAATGATTGAAGCTATCAGAACTGCTTGTCAAGTGTACAAAGATAAATATACTTTTGATGCTATGAGAAAGTCTGCGATGGAAGCTGATTTTTCTTGGGAACGCAGTTGTGAAAAGTATTTGCAAATGTATAAAGAACTTGTAAAATAATAGAGCTTTTTAAATCTGTTTATTGTAAAATTGTTTTATGGATAAATTTGAGGTAAAAGAAATTTGGCAGAGAGTAAAGATGGAGTTAAGGGATTTGCTCCCTACTTCAGCGTATTATTCGTGGGTTGAAACTCTCGAGCCTATTGAGTATGATAACGGCGTTTTTAAACTTGTTACGGTCATGGCGCTTGCACCTCAAATTATTAAGCAAAACCATCGCAAGCAATTTGAAGAAGCTTTTAAAAAGGTTTTGGAACATGAGGTTTTGTTTAGCATAGATTATGATGATGATTTGGCTAAAAAATATCAAGCTGAAAAAAAGAAAGAGTTAAAAAAGTCTAGTTTGTATACTTCGCCACAAGAGGAGCAGTCAGCAAAGATTATGAAGAATCTTTCGCAAATGCAGTCAAGTGCAAACTTGGATTTGAAGTATAAGTTTGAAAATTTTGTTGTCGGCGAAAATAACCGTAGAGCTTATGGTACCGCAAAAATTGTTGCAGAAAAACCTTCTGTACAATTCAATCCGTTATTTATATATGGAGCTCCAGGGTTAGGCAAAACTCATATAATGCAAGCGATTGGGCATTATATTATTTTTAACAAACCGGATTTGAGAGTTAAATATGTCAAAACGGTTGATTATGTAAATGAATATATGTCAAAGTTTTCTCTTGCAAATGATAACAAGTTTAAAAATGTTACTCCGGAAATTACAAAATTTAGACAAAAATACCGTAACATTGATGTATTACTGATTGATGATATTCAATTTATCGAGGCAAAAAACAAGACTATTGATGAAGTGTTTCATACTTTTGATTATTTGTTAAATAAAAATAAACAAATAGTCGTAACGTCAGATAGACCTCCAAAGGATATAATGTTGCCGGAGAGACTTACCTCGAGATTTGTGAAGGGTGTTGTTGTTGAGATTACGCCGCCGGAATTGTCTGTTCGTGTTCAAATCCTCAAAAATCTGGCGCAACAAAGAGAGTTGAAAATTGAAGATTGTGTTTTTGATTATATCGCCGAAAATTTTTATACAAATGTCCGCGAACTAGAGGGGGCGTTTAACAATGTTGCCGTTTTTGCTGAAATCGATAATGTTCCTATTACATTGGATTTTGCCAAAAGCGTTTTGGGATGTGAAATTAAACAAAAAACATTGTCTTTAGATTTGATTGCTGAAAAAACAGCGGAATTTTTCGAGGTTAGTGTTGATGATTTTAAGAGTTCTGCTCGCGCGCAAAAAATATCGAAAGCCCGTCAAATAGCCGTTTATTTAGCAAAAGAAGTTACCGGCGAAAGTTATGAAAATATCGCTAAGTTTTTCAACAAAAAACATCCGACGATGGTTTATTCGTGTGATGCGGTAAAAGAAGAAATGAATACAAATCCCGAATTGGTCAAAACTATTGAATATTTAAAACAAGTGTTGAAGGAGTCTTGATGTACGATTATATAAAAGGCGAAATAACTGCTAAAGTATCAAATCCAAAAGGGAATTTTTTGACAGTTGAAGCGTTTGGAATAGGTTATTCTTTAGAAGTTACGACTAGAGATTTTAAAAGTTCGTCTGAAAATTCTGATGTCGTAAAAGTTTATACAGTTTTGTTGCATAGAGAAGATAAAATGTCTTTGTGTGGTTTTTTGCGACGTGAAGAGCGTGATATTTTTAACGTTTTGACTTCGGTTTCCGGTGTCGGGGCAAAGATGGCGTTAGCGCTTTTAGATGAATTTGAGTCTTCAGAATTGATTGGTTTTGTTTTGGATGAAGATTTTAGGGCTATAACAAGGGCTAAAGGTGTAGGGCCAAAACTTGCACAAAAAATAATTTTAGAATTAAAAGATAAATTGGTTAATTTTAAATCAAAAGCACCGATAAAAGTTTCAGCGCTAAAAGTCGAACAAACCCAATCAATGGATGAGGCGCAAATGGTGTTGCAATCATTTGGCTATAAGGATGATGAAATTGAGCGTGCATTGTGTGGTGTTGCAAGTGTTTGTGCTAATGGTTCAACTGAAGAGATTTTGAAAGAAGCTTTAAGATTGTTGAGTTTATAGTTTCTAAGTAAAATATCAATTGTTAAAATTTGTTACATTTTGGAGTATTTTCCTAAAGTATGACGTAAAAAATGTCGTAATCCTATATGAAATCAAAGGATTTTGTTACTAAAATACTGAAAGGAAAGTCGATACCAATGGGATTATCAGCAGGACAAGCTAGATTACTAAGTATTACAGCCAGAAAGTCTGACTGTGAATACAAATCTATGCAACTTTCACATCAGAAACTTGCTATATCCAGACAACTTGAGGATATTTCTAATGAATATCAAAATTCATTAGATCAAACCAAGTTGATATATGATTATTATGGTACCGGCACTACCAATCAACAGTTATCTTATGGTTTGTTGATGAATCCTTCGGAGTTGAACGAATACTATCCGAATATGTTGACAGATTCTTCCGGTCGTGTTGTGTTGAATTCTGCATACGCGGCAGCAGCAGCGGCAGCAGGTATTCCAAAAGAAGGCTTGAATGGATTACCGTCAAAAGCTATGCGTAATGTATTTATTGATGGACTTCTTGAGCAAGGTCTTATTTCAGGGCCGAGAGCAGAAACATTTAAAGGTGTTGAATATAATCAATTGTTAGGTTTAGGTGCAATTAGTTCTGTTGTATCAACTACTACTGACATCTCATTTAATGAATTAGTTGATTGGTTGAGCAATTCTAATTATTCGGTTGATCCATTAGATATTGCTGACAGTTTCTTTCAGGATGGTCCTGGAGGTAGCGAAGATGACGGGCATGTCAGATATTTAGGCTTGTACAATGGTGGTGGAGACAACAATTCTTACTCCGAAGAAGCCAAAGATTGGGTTGCAATTAGGAAACACCAATACTCTGATGGTTCAAGCTTGAGTGATATGGCAAATAACCACGGCCCAGATGGTACTATAACTTTAGGTGAAATTTTGGCCGGAGATTATTCTTTAATAGGTTTTGGTATGGATGAGAGAAACTGGGCGTTTCTTGCTGGTACAGGTGTTCCGGAAGCTCTTTTCCAATCTCCAATATGGGGAGCCATGATGTCTACTATTGAAGGAATGTTGGGGGTAGATGCTGCTTCAGAAACTGCATTGGCATACGCCAGACAACAGGTTGAAGCAATGGTAACAAATACATATGATGATTATTGGGCTGAAGATCCCGAGGGGCGCGGTGGTGACAAACGTAACCCTTCAAATGGTGCAGAATGGTCTAACTCAAACGTTGTAGCTTACCATGGCGGCGCACACCAGCATAAGGATTCTACGGTGTATAAAGAAACTATCAAATATGTCGATGGTGATCAAGATGGTTATATCGGATATTGCGTATATGGAAACTGTGGTGAAGGACGCGATGATGATAGTGATATTTCCGGTATGGGTATAAACATTTCTAGTGTTTTTAAAGCATACTTGACTTTCTTTGCTCAAAAAATGCAAGGTGTTGCCAATACGATATATTCTGTTGGTGATACTCTAAAAACTTCAAATTTGGTCGGTAATGAATTTACGTTTACAGTCAATACGGGTGCTAAAGTTACTGAAGATGAGATGAAATTGGTTTCATTCTACGATACTATTTTAAACCAAATCTGTACTAGAGGTTGGACAGAAAATGATAATATTGACGATAACAAATATCTTCAAGAAATGCTCCAAAATGGTATGATGTATCTTACAAAAGTTAAAGACGATGGATATTATTACCAAAGTAATTATGCGACGGATTCTTATATCAAAACTGTTGAAGATGAAACAGCTATTGCACAAGCTGAAGCTAAATATCAAACCGAAAAACAAAGATTGTCAAGTAAAGAAAATTCTCTAGACTTGAAAATGAAAAATCTTGATACGGAAATCTCGGCACTTACTACCGAATATGATACCGTAAAAGGTACTATAACCAAAAATATTGAACGAACTTTCAAGCGTTATAGTGCTTAGGATTTTGGCTTGCTATCTTTTGTGATTTTTTATATAATGCAATTATGAGAATAAGAAGATTGAATTTTACGGATTTGCCAAAAATCCGAAAGATGATTGCCTATCTCGGTAATACTGAAAGCGTTACCTATGCTAAAGCGTTGCGAAATTATTTGTGTGGAATTGTTCAAGATGCTTTGCCCCTTTGTTTTAGTGTTGCTACCGAAGTGTTTGTTTTGACATCCGGTGCGGAAATCTTGGGGTTGATTACGGTAGAGCCGACAGTCGGTAATCCTTATAAAATGAATATAACCAGACTAATATTTTCGCAAAATATGTATGATGTCGGCAAACAGTTGGTTGAATTTGTTACGGCAAGGTTTTCGGCCAGAGGTGCAAATGCTTTTATTGTTACAATAGACAATTGTCACGACGAATTAAAAGAACTTTTTATAAAAGGTTGTGGCTTTAGACAATGTTCCTATGAAAATCTTTGGAAGTTAGAAAATTTTTCTCCTGAGAGTTCTGCAAAAGCAAAGTTTCGACCTTGTCAAAATTCAGATTCTACGCAAATTGCCGCACTGTATAACGGTGAACTAAATTCCTTATACAAACCGGCATTAGAAAGAAATAAAAATGAATTCAAGGAAATGTTTTTTGGTGGTTTTGCTCAAGCTTATAAGAACCGATATATTCTTGAAGAACCTGCCAAGCATCGCCCTATATGTTATCTTTCTATTACAACCGGTGATAACTTTAATTTTATAATTGATATCGCTAAAAATGATGCTTATCCAATTTCTTATGATGAAATTTTTAGTTTTGCTTTGTCTGAAATTTCCAAAAAGAAAAAAGATTTTTGCGCGTTTATAAAACATCGTCAATATTGCAAAAATGCAGATAAGTTTGAAGAGTATTTGCACGCACGACATCTTAATTGTATTCAAACAAAATGCGTTTTAGTTAAAGATTTTTATAAACCCATAAAACAAAGTTCTTTGGTTCAAGTTTTTTCTTTCGGTGAACAACCTTTGATTTCTAAATAATATGATACATTAGTGTCTTATTTTATAAATTCGTGTTAATATTGTGGAAAAGAGGTTGATAATGGATAATTTAAAGATTTTTACTGATAAGGATATAAATAAAGAATTAATCAAAACAAAAAAAATAGCGGTAATCGGTTTTGGTTCGCAAGGATACGGGCAATCAATGAATTTGAAAGATTCGGGCTGTGATGTTGTGTTGGGGCTTAGATTGGGTGGAAAGTCCGATGAAAAAGCAAAAGCATACGGGCTTAGAACCATGAGTATAGAAGATGCCGTAAAATATGCCGATATCGTTCAAGTTTTGATACCAGATGAAATTCAAGCCAAAGTTTATGAAGAACAAATTTTGCCTAATTTGCGCGAAGGTCAATATCTGATGTTTTCGCACGGATTTAATATTCATTTTAAAAAGATTGTTGCGCCGGAAAATGTCAATGTTGTTATGGTTGCTCCAAAAGGTCCAGGACATACTGTAAGAAGTGAATATTTAGAGGGTAAAGGGGTTCCGTCACTGATTGCGGTGGAACAAAACCCTTCCGGTGATAGCAAAGAAGTTGCGCTTTCTTATGCGGCGGCAATCGGGGCCGGTAGAGCCGGTATTATTGAGACAACTTTTAGAGAAGAAACCGAAACGGATTTGTTTGGTGAACAAGCTGTTATCTGTGGTGGCGTAACCGCATTGATGAAAGCCGGTTATGACACTCTTGTTAATGCCGGTTATTCGCCATATATGGCTTATTTTGAAACTATTCACGAAATGAAGTTGATTGTTGACTTGATTTATCAAGGCGGGTTGAGTGATATGAGATATTCAATTTCTAATACTGCTGAATATGGTGATATGACTCGTGGGCCAAAAGTGATAAATGAACAATCAAGACAAGCGATGAAAGAAATCCTTGCAGATATTCAATCCGGAAGTTTTGCGAAAGAATTTTGTGATGAATTTGCAAATGGTTGTGTGAATTTCCAAAAATTAAGAGAAGAAAATCAACAACATCTTGCAGAAATTGCCGGCAAAAAGTTGCGTACTTCTTTTAGTTGGGCTAGTAATAAATTTGTAGATAGAGAAAAAAATTAAAAGGAATAAAAATGTTTAGTACTGATGTAATATACGAAGTTATGGGGTTTTCGGTCGGTGATACAAAAGCCGGCACTAAAATGGGTAAGCTTCAACTTAAAAATACTGAAGATAACACAACATTAAATTGCATATTGTGGGAGGAAACCCTCAATCGTTTTGATGCAAAACTTTTTAGATGTGGGAATTTGGTGCGTATTGTTTCTGCATCATTTAATGAAAAATTTAACAATTGCCTTGTCTCTGCGCTTGAGCTTAAAAAAGAAGCAAAAATGGGGTTGGAACCGAATGAAAGAGAAGAGGCTTTTTCAAAACTTTTAGAATATATAACCGAAATCCAAGATGAAAAACTTCAAGCCTTCTTGGCTACATTTTTTGCAGAACACGCAGAAAAAATTAAAATTGCACCAGCCGCAAAGGTTATGCACCACAACTATATTGGCGGATTATTGGTGCATACTCTCGAGGTTATTGATTACGCGCTTTATAATATGTCAAAATTCAACATTACGATGAATAAAGATGAAATTGTTGCCGCTTGTATTTTGCACGATATAGGCAAAATTTTTGAATATAAAATCAATATGGAAGACGGGCTAATTGATTATGATGAAGAATTCAAAAAAGATTGGATTACACATACTCAGTACGGATTTGCACTTTGTATGGCTCAAGGTTTCAAGTCAATTGCTCGCATGATCGCTGCGCACCATGGGCGTAGTGAATGGGGTGCAATTATAGATTTGAACGAAAAAGACATCGAACCAGAATTATATTTGATACATCTTGTAGATAATTTGTCTGCAAAGTTTGGCAAAATTAATGCATCAATGTTAGAAAAGAAAGAGGCAAATATTGGCTAAAGCTAAATTGACAACAAAACACGATTTGAAAGGTACACTTATTTGTGTGGAAGGGATTGACGGTTCCGGAAAATCAACGCAACTTGCACTTTTGCGAGATTGGTTAAAATCAATCGGGCAAGATGTAATTTTTACGGAATGGAATTCATCACCGTTGATTAGTCAAACAACAAAATTGGCAAAGAAAAAGAATTTACTTTCTCCAAGAACTTTTTCTCTTTTACACGCTGTCGATTTTGCGGATAGAATGAAACAAGTAATTGCGCCTGCTCTAAAGGCCGGTTTTATAGTGCTTGCTGATAGATACGCGTATACAGCTTTTGCACGTGATGTCGCAAGAGGTGTTGACGCTAAATGGGTACGAAATGTTTATGATTTTGCTATTAAACCTGATTTGGCCATATATTTTGATATCGACCCAAAAGAGGCTATGGAGAGAATTTGTTTTAATCGTACTCCAAAATTTTATGAGGCTGGCATGGATTTGAAATTGAGTAATGACCCTTATGAAAGTTACTTGATTTTTCAATCGCGAGTGACAAAAGAATATGACAAAATGGTGAAAGAATTTGGGCTTGTAAAGCTTAATGCATTGGATTCAATTCACTCAAAACAAGTCAAAATCAGAGAAATGTTAAAAGAAGTTTTAAAAGAAAAAGGAATTGAGGTGTAATTATGAAAAAATTTAAACGTAACCATAATTACGAAGGACTTTTGATTGTTATTGAGGGGACGGACGGTTCCGGAAAATCTACTCAATTGGAACTTTTAAAACGCGCAATTCAAGATCAGTCTTATGGCGTAATGGTTTCGGAGTGGAAAACTTCAAGGCTTATTGCAGATGTGATTGATGATGCAAAAGATAGAAACCTTTTGAATTCAACGACTTATAGTTTATTATATGCCGCTGATTTTGCCGATAGGTTGGAAAATCAGATTATACCCGCGTTGAAATCCGGTTTTATAGTGCTTTTAGATAGATATTTTTATACGGCACTGGCTCGTGATGTGGTAAGAGGTCAAGATATTGATTGGGTCAAGAATTTGTATGAATATGCGCCGCAACCTGATTTGACTTTTTATTTGGATATGCCGGTTGATACTTTATTGAAACGAATAATCGGAACTACCGGTTTGGATTATTATGAGAGTGGTCGTGATATGGGATTTTCGACAGATTTTTATAAAAGTTTCAAGATTTATCAGCAAAAGTGCTTGGAACAATATGATTGGATGAAAAAAGAATATAATTTCGAATCTATAGACGGAACAAAGGCTATAAAAGAAATCCACGAAATTATGAAATCAAAAGTCCAAAAAATTCTCGACACAGGTATTTTAGATTGATTGTGTGTAGATTTTGCAAAAGGTCTTGATATTTGTTAAAAAATTTGATATATTGGGAACATG
>JAZSRN010000029.1:0-4117 GCA_045538535.1 Candidatus Gastranaerophilaceae bacterium
GCAAAGCTTGGCGCCGGTCTTTTAAAAATACTTATACTAATCTTCCGCTTTAGTTGCCTCATCCAACATTTTTCTAATTCTTAAAAATCTGTCTAATTCAGTTTTTAGTTTACCCATATCGTGATATATGGCGTTATTCAATAAAATTAGATTGTCATATTTTTTATCCATTATATACAAAGTAGGAAAACCGGTTAGGGCAACTTTTCTTGCCAAAATTTCATTAGCCGGATCTTCCGCATTCAACATTACAAAATTGAATTTTTTACCATACAATTGTTCAACAACTTTGAATTTTGGCATAAATTTCAAACAATAAGCACACCAATCAACATAAAACAAACCTAAAATAGGTTTATCCGGATTTTCGAGTGCTTTTTCATAAGTAATACCAATTTTGTAATCAGATGGTTTTTCTTTCTTTTGAACGAATGCCCCATTAGCAAACGCAATTGTTACGGTAGAACCAAAAACCAATGCAAATGAAAGTATCGCTATTGCTAAAAATTTTTTACTCATATCTAAATCTCCTCTTCTTTGTATATACTACTACAATAAACCTACAAGGTCCACATTTAGATATAAAGATTTTTTCAAAAAATTTAACATTTCGCAACATTGAGTTAATAAAGTATATATTCGGGTATATACTAAGTATATAAAGTCTGTTTATCCCTATTGAAGAGTGAAGCAAAAATCCCGTAAAGTCACACGGGTTGTTAACCGCGCCCACAAGACGGACACCGTTATACACGTGCAAAAAGAGGAGTTGTAGCAAATTATGAACACAAATGAACCAATCAAAATGAAAAAGTCTGTAGAATTTTCAAACCCAGCAAAAAATGAAGTTGTCGAAAGTACTTGCGATTCGATGTTGGCAAACTACATCCGAGAAATCTCAAATTACAAACCACTTACTCAAATCGAAGAATGCGAACTTGCAAAACTTGCAAAAGAAGGTAATCTTGAAGCAAAATCAAAGTTAATTCAAGCTAATTTAAAATTAGTTGTGACAATCGCCAAAAAAGCAATACACATTTCTAAAATCCCTATGATTGATTTAATTCAAGAAGGCAATTTAGGTTTAATGATTGCAGCAGAAAAATTCAATTACAAATTAGGTTACAAATTTGGAACATACGCAAGTTGGTGGATTAAACAATCAATGTTCAAGGCTATTTCAGAGCAATCACACTGCATGAAAATTCCTGTATACATACAAGAAACCCTCTCAAGATTTTCAAAACTAAAATCTGAACTTGAACAAAAATCAAATTCAGCGGTTAGCACAAATGTAGTCGCAGAAAAAATGAACATCGCACCTGAAAAAATAGATATGTTTTTATCGGCTTATACCAAAACCATTTCCATTGAAGGAGGTTTAGAAGGTAACGACGGCAAAGACATGTGCGTTGCTGATATATTAGAAGACGAAAAGGCTTCTGTCAGCGAAAATGTCGAATACGAAAACTTGCAAAATGACATCGACATGGTAATTTCAACATTAAAAGAAAGAGAGCAAGAAGTTGTAAAAATGCGCTACGGCCTTGGTGATTCAACCAGAATGACTTTAGAAGAAATCGGCAATCTTTACGGTGTAACCAAAGAATGCATACGTCAAACCGAATTAAGAGCATTGAAAAAAATGAGATTTTCCACATTAGGCCAAGAAGTTCTGGCTTGTTATGTTGATTAAAGTTTGGTAGTAATAATTCCTCAAGATGTGTATTTTATCTATATGTTTATTTAATCGTCGATTAGCTTGCTAAAGGCGATTTTATTTTGTTTTACAATATAATTTGTTTGTATGGTTTACTTTACAGAAAAAACTATTAAAATATAAATATGAAAAAATTTTTATTAATCATATTTTCTCTAATTGTTATTACACCGCATTGCGCGTTGGCGGACGATTTTGGTTCAAGCGGAGATTTGTGGGACAATTTTGGAGACCAAAACGAATACGGACAAAAACCCGTAACTGATGAAGAGTTTGAAAAAGTTTTGGAGCAAAAAAAGAAGCGTTACAACATTTTTGGAAAAGAAAAACGAAACAAAAACATCCCAAAAGGAGAAGAGTTCAGACAGAGTAAAGAAACCGAATTTTTAAACGAAGTCGAAACCGAATTACCAATAGTAATAGTTCCGGTTGAGGTAATTCTATCTGAAACAGAAATCTTGCCCATAGGACATTACCAAATTGAAGGTATAAAAGAAAACAGCGGCGAAATCTATCTAAAATTTTACCAAGCCCATAGCGTTGTTGCAAAAGTAAAAGCAACAGAAACAAACGACGATTTTGACCAAAAAACCGTAAATTTTGCAAACTGGATTGAAAACGGAGATGATAAAATAAAATTCATATATGGTTCATTAGATTTTAACGCGTATGCTGATTTATATATAAATAAATGATTTGAAATTTTTTCACGTATGAAGTATAATTTTTTGTAGGGAGAAAATTATGTCAAAAGGTTTATTTATAACGTTTGAAGGCGCAGACGGTTGCGGGAAATCAACCCAACTAAAATTATTAGCCGAATACTTGCAAAAACAAGGCAAAGAAGTAGTAATCACCAGAGAACCCGGTTGTGCCGGTTTAGGGCAAAAAATCAGAGAAATTTTACTCAATTACGACGGTGAGGTTTCAGACAGATGTGAATCTTTTCTGTTTTTGGCAGATAGAGCACAAAACATAGATATCGTTGTAAAACCTGCAGTTGAACAAGGTAAAATTGTACTTTGTGACAGACACACAGATAGTTCTGTTGCGTATCAAGGATATGGACGGGGACTTTCGATTGAACGTATCAATATGTTGAATAACCTTGCCACAGACGGTAAAAAACCCGATTTGACATTAGTTTTTGATATAGATGTTGAAACATCCATGCAGCGTGTAGGAACGGAAAAAGACCGCATGGAATCTGCCGGAAAGGATTTCCATAATCGCGTACGCAACGGATATCTAGAAATAGCAAGACGAGAACCCGATAGGGTCAAAGTTCTCGACGCAACACAATCTATTGAAGAAATCCATAACGAAGTAATCAAGATTGTAGAAAAGATGTAACACAAACAATGCGGATGTTCTGTAGTTTCAGAACATCCGCATTGATTTTTATTAACTTATATAATTATTTTTCTTCTGTTCCACTTAAGCGATTTTTGTGGCCAAATGATTAAATGATTAATCACCCAAACACACAGCTCTGCCGAAGCTGTTGCTGCGATAGTTGTTGTAGTTCCAATACGTGTTCGTGGAGTTGAAGCGCCTGTAGTACGCGTAGGTACTCGCGTACTCCTCACCAGACCACAAATAGAAGTACGGTTCTGGAAGGCCGAGAGAGGAGGCTTGGCCGTTGTAGGTGAGACCGTCTAACTTATCTTTTGCGCCTACTGTTGGATTACCTTCATATAATAACGAAGCTAGTTGGCCTAATTGAGCCAGGGTTGGCATTTTGTCTGTACCGCCGCATTGTTTTACTGCACCTGCCCAATAGTCATTGTCGTAATTACACGCTTGTATGCCATATTTTCCACTCGCTACCATTTCTTCGCATTCTGCTTTTGTTACCGGTGTTGGTACAAATGACGCGCCAAAACATTTTCCGTCTATCTCTATTGCGCATGCACTACCGAGGCCTATAGAATTGAAGTTAATAACATCATCTGATAATTTGTTTGGCATTTTAGACCCATTCCAGTCAAATACCGCGGCGACACATCCCGATGTAGATGATTGATTATTTGACCAAGTCACTGGGGCTTCATCAATATCACATTTGGCGTTGTAGGTTAATATCATTGCAGTACCATCTGCAGTAACTATACCTACAGTGTCTCCATATTCGTGGGTGTCATCGTTTGTCATTTTTAGTTGTTTACCGGTTGTGGTTTTAGATATTTCCCATTCTTTGCCTTCGTCGTTAATGATTACTTTTTCTGTCGGCCAACATTCAGTCAAATGGGCATTGTCGCAGACTTTTGCAATCTTTAGATGTTTTTGTAGTTCGTTTACAAAATCCATTGTTGTTGCATAACCGCCTAAGGTTGACAAAGATTTCATCTTATCCGTTGCTTTACCGAATTTTTGAGTAATATTCTGGATACGAGC
>JAZSRN010000005.1:0-14922 GCA_045538535.1 Candidatus Gastranaerophilaceae bacterium
CCGTAGGCGCAAATGCAGTCATAGCAAGGGTTTTGGGCAATTTTGAACCCCCAACTTTTTCAATGAAATCTATGTTCATACTATTCAGACGCATATTTACCATATACCCAATATATCAAATTTTTAAACAAATGACAACCCCTATATAAAAAAACATCTCTTACACCCTCGCGCAAAATTCATCACATCCGGACAAAAAACATTAATTATTTCCTAACTTAAACACTTTTTTAATGCTATAATGTTTTTATGAGCGATTTAGAAAATAAAATTGACGAAATCAAAACGGATTATCGAGAAATATTTCTCAAAGCCGCATCAGAAATTGAGCAAAAAGTTAACGCCCTCAAGCCTAAAAATTTTGATGGCGAAATCTTTGACAATTACGAAGATAATTCTCTCGGCAAAAAATGGCAAAATGCCGTCTTAGAAATGTTTGAAAATGACATTTCAAAAGAAGTTGTCCGCAAACTCACTCAGATAAAAGCTTATCGGAATTGCGAAAACTTTTCTTGTCAAGGTTGCGCAACTTGTTGTAACCTTGCTTGTAGCGAATTTTCACCAGAAGAACTCGAGGAAAAAGCAAAAAACGGAGACAATTTTGCAACTCAATTTTTGAGTGTATTTGTACCTTATAATTCTTTTGAAGAGGCGTACAAAATTTATCCTGAATATTTAGATATGCTAAAAAAGAAAACCGATGGGAATGTTTATTTTTACCATTGTCCAAAATTGGATAAAAATAACAGATGTTCAGATTATGAAAATCGCCCACAAATCTGTCGAGACTTTCCGGACAATCCATTTTGCATATTGCCAAAAACTTGCGGATATTATGAATGGAGAGAAGAAATTCAACCGGTTGCATTACTTATGCACGCTTTTGTAGAAATCATCGGGTTTTATAAATCAAAAATTACTAAAGGAGAATAAACCAAAAAATGTTGGAAAATAAAAAAATATTATCAGGTTTGACATTAGAAGAAATAGAAAAAATAACAGATGAACTCAAAGCATCAAAATTCAGAGCCCGACAAATTCACAACTGGCTTTATTTAAAATCAGTTTCTTCAATTGATGAAATGACTGATTTATCCGTAAAATTTCGCGAAGAGTTAAAACAAGTTGCAGACATTACAAACATAAAAATACATACAAAACAAACCAGTGTTGACGGAACAATCAAATATCTTTTGGAATTTGAAGACGGTGAAAAAGTTGAAACCGTACTTATGCGTTTTGACAATCGTGCAAACCTTACCGCTTGTGTAAGTTCACAAGTCGGATGCGCAGTTAATTGTTCTTTTTGTGCAACCGGCAAAAGAGGATTTATCCGAAATCTCTCTTATAAAGAAATCATTGAACAAGTTTTGACAATACAGAGAGATACCGGTTTGAAAGTAACTAACGTCGTATTTATGGGACAAGGCGAACCATTATTAAACCTTGACAATGTATTGAAAGCAATGGAAATATTCAACGAAAACTTCCAAATCGGCGCAAGAAGATTAACCCTTTCAACAAGCGGAATTATCCCTAAAATTTATGAACTTGCGGATGTAGTAGACATGCAATCAACTTTGGCAATTTCACTACACGCACCAAATCACGAAATCCGCACACAATTAATGAAAATTGAAGAAAAATACAATATGACGGAACTTCACAAGGCTTTGAAACACTATGTGCAAAAAACCGGCAGAAGAATTACTATTGAATACCTCTTGATAAAAGATTTGAACGATACAATCGACAGTGCAAAACAATTGGTAGAATATTTGAAAGACTTAAAATGTAATATCAATTTAATACCATACAACCCTACAGCACAAAACGATTACCAAAGACCGTCAAACAATTCTATTATGCGCTTCAAAGCGTTACTTGAACATTCCGGCAAAAAAGTCACCGTTCGTTTGGAGCGCGGTGGGGATATCGATGCGGCATGCGGTCAACTTAAAGGCAAGATTGAAGACGGTATAAAATAGCAATTTTTTTTGTTTACATGTTTTTATTAATATATGTAGAACTTTGGAGTAGGTATGCCAGTAAACAAGATTACATTTAAAAGTAACACCCCATTTGTAGAACAAAATAAAAACGAAATTAATAAAACAGAAACCCCAATAGATAAAGAAAAATCGCATGCAATGGAAAAAATGCTTGGGCTTGGTGCCGCTGCTGCAATTGCAATCGGGGGAATTTATTATTATGTTAAACGAGGCAAAGCACCAAAAGGCGGTTCCTCATCCATTCCCACACCTACACCATCAACATCGGGTACGGGTGAAGCTGCACCGGCTGCAAAAATTTTCGAAGAAATTAAACAGCGCGCAGACGGAACCATAAGAAGAATTGTCAACAAAGACGAGAACGGTCGCATCACAAAAATGACTTATTACGCCAAAGACGGCAAAACCATAACTTCTGAAACAAAATTCGAAAATATATCAGGCGTAATTCAAAATAATAAATATGTTACAAGAAGAACATTTGTAGACGGGAAACTTGAAACCGAAACAGAATATATTACAAGTCCGATTAACAAAACCAGAAACAAAACGATTGAAAAAATCCACAATTTAGAAAATAACGGTTTAAAATTCGAATCGCACTACGATACTGCGGGACGTCTGACTCATACCAAAAAATATGACAACAAAACCGGCCAAAAAGTTGTTGAATCACGTCACTTTGATTGGAAAAGCGATGGGAATTTCGATTTGACATCAACATTTTACGGCCAAGGCAAATCAAGAAAAGTCATCCACGAATATGCCGACGATACAGTTATCGAAAGCAAATTCGATTCTAATGGCAAATTGCGCCACTCAATTGAACTAGATGCGAACGGAAAAATTGTTTTTGAAAAGAAAATAGACAAAAAAGGTCGCGAAACGCATATTTCTTACGAAAATGGTAAAAAACAAATTGTAAAACACCTTACCGACAAAAACGGAAATTCATACACTCAACATTTTCATTTAGATGAAGAAAATCCTTTATACCGCGGCATAAATTTCTTTAATTTAAAAGGTGAATCCATAGGGTCATTAAAATTCGGTTTTGATGGCAAACCTCAAGAATGCAATTTTAGAGATAAACTAGGTAATATATCAACTTTAATGTATCATAACGGAGGCAAAAAGAACGGCAAATTGTTAACTCAAGCCGACGGAACAACTTGTCAAATAAAATACGACAAATTCGGGAATAAAGCCGAAGATATAATTCAATATACTAATGGAAAACAAAGGATACACAAATATCGCAACGGACAACTAACTGATGAAATATTAAAAATTTCTAAGGGAGAAGTGGCATTTGATGTACACTATCACGGAGATTTTAGATATACAACAACATATAATTCTGGTGCAGATGGTTTAGAAACGGTCACTTATTTATCTAAAAAACTAAAACACGAATCAAATCCTCAAGTTTTATTATGGACACCTTTAAAAGAAACTTATCGATACTCGGATGGGTCAGAAAGAATAATCCAAAAGTCCATACCAAACTCTCCGAATTCGCCATGGGATGAATACGTGTGGAACCCGGACGGTGAACTTATCAAAATGAATAACAGTACTTTTGAAAATCAACACGATGCGGCCGGAAACGTCACAAAAATTATCGAAACCGATAAAATCGCCGGCAAAAGATTTGTCTACGACAAAGATTTTGACCACCCGATTGAACAATATCATCTTTGCAAAAATAAAGAAGGCAAAGACGAATGGATACGAGTACGACTTGAGTTTTAATTTTATTTTTGTCGTATAATCGAATTATGAAAGCCTTAATTCAAAGAGTAAAACGAGCCAGCGTTACGATTGAAGATAATTTGTATTCGTCAATCGGTGCGGGGCTTTTGGTATTTTTAGGAGTTGAAAAATCCGACGAAAAAATAAATGCCGAAAAATTGGCTGAAAAAATCCTTAAATTAAGAATTTTTGAAGATGAAAACGAAAAAATGAATTTTTCAGTTTCGGATACAAAAGGCGAAATCCTTGTAGTATCTCAATTTACATTGTGCGGAAGCTGCAAAAAAGGAACTCGTCCTTCCTTTGACAATTCAGCACCAAGAGAAAAAGCCATCGAATTATATGAGTATTTTGTCAATTGCATCAAGGCATCCGGTTTGAAAACAGAAACCGGAAAATTTCAAGCGATGATGGATGTCGAACTTGTAAACGACGGCCCAGTAACCTTTAACCTAGAATCTATTTAATGATTTTATAAGTTTAAAACAACCAAAAATTTAAACCCCAAAACCGGTTTTTCTTTAGTTTTAGGGTTCAATTTTTGTTTGTTTTACTTGATTTTCTTAGTCTAATCTAAATCTTTTTATAACATCTGGATCTTTCAAAATACTTTCGTCAAAAACATTTATATTTAATTCTTTGGCTTTATCAAGTAAAAACTTGCAATCATCGTCGTTCAGTTTTTGCACCCATTTTTCTTTCTTTGCTTTCTGAACCTTGGCACTTTGATCGCGCAATTTCTTGACAATATGTTCCACATCTTTATTCTCAGGAACCTCAATGTCAACTTTTTTAACTTGTGACGCCAATTCGTTTTTTGTAACAGCTATATTTCGAATTCTCTTTACATTCTCACTGATTGTTTCTTGTAGAGGTTTCGTTTTGCCATTAATTACACGACTTAACTCTTTTCCGAGATGCGCATATACATCTTGCACAAGTGGATGTCGCATTTCTCCTACATTTTTGTTAACGTTTAAATTACCGCGAATCATATCTGTATCCAAAGATATATCTAACTTTCCACCTTTATTAGAAACACTCGCAGCCATATTATTTCCATCAACCGAAGCCCCAGTATCAGCTATCAAATTTAATCTACCTTCGCCTTGCCCTACTCGTGCACGAAGTTGAACTACTTCACCCGTCCCACGAGTATAATCACAACCACCGGCTGCACGAAGAACAACCCTATCACCATCTTTAATAGCAATACCTGCGACCATAGAATCTCCACGTCCGTTTGCGCCAATCAAAACTTTCGGTCTTTTCAAACCTAATGTATCAATAAAAGCTTTCATTTCCGGAATTTGCTCTAACTGCTTTCCGGAGTATTCAATACGAAGTCTTTCACCGTCTTGCAACAGTTTGTTTGCCAAATTTTGAATTTTTGAATTTAATAATTTTACACTCATTATTTCTACCTTCCTTTCTTACGCTGCTTGATTTAATTCTTGAGTTAAATTATTTCTTTTTTCTATTAATTTTGCTAACTGTGCCTCAAGAGTTGAAGTATCTTTTCCAAATCTCTTGGCACCTGCAATTCTTTTTTCCAAATTTTTGATTGTACCACTTAGAGCTTTTAATTCCGGATTTTGTGCTTTTATCACTAAAGGTTTAACAACTTTTCCATTGTTACTATCTTCTGATAAATTTTCTACACCTTTTGCATTTTCACCAATTGTATTTTTTTGTGAGCGTTCTAAAGCATTTTGTTCTTCAAGCTTATTCAATCCCTTTCTTTGTTCTTTATTTGGAGCTATATACCCATTTTCACTTTTGTACGTTGCCAACTCTTGCTCACTAAATTGTTCGTCAATTTCGCTTTGCCATTTTTGTTCAATTTCTAACTTTTCTTTTTTTCGGTGGGATTTTGCTTCAGTTTTATTCATCTTTCTAGCATCAGAACGATAAATTTTTCTTTTCTTTGGTTTTGTCACATTTCCCACATTTTCTGCTACTTCATCAGCTTTCGCTGCGGCTTCTTTAACAGTTTTTTGCGATACCACTTTAGGCTTGCGTACAAGCATTCCTAACCCGAAAGCAGAAAGTACTGCTAAACTTCCGTATAACAAATCTGAATTATCTTCCTTCTTTTCAGGAACAGTACTCCCTTCAAAATTTGGTTTATTTTTAGTTTTAGGTTCAATTGAACTAACTTGAGGGGATAAACATACATTCGAAACCATACATACTACCTTATTTTTCTTCTACATATATGTAAAGAGAGATTATTGAAAAATATTGCCACCGCCCCGCCCCATCCTATCCTATCCTATCCTATCCTATGAGTGATTATGACTGAATTTCAGCCTATTTTAAATTCATTTTTACATTTCTTTACAATCGCAAACTAAAAACATATTGTCTGTTATTTGGAAACCAAAACAACCAAAAATTTAAACCCCTTCAAAATTTACAACAAATATTTTTGTATATTTTTTATTTATATGCTTTAATATTATCTATGTTAATAAATATCCCCAAAATCAATCCAAAAGGTATTCTCGGCACTCTTTTTATTGCCGGTTCTCTTGTGATATCTCCATTTCAGAGTAACGCTCAAAACAAGCTGGTTTCATCCCCTAAAGAAGATATTTTTTTATATACATCAACAACAATTCCTCCGGAAGGAACATCTGATATCAAAGTTTTAAAATCTGCACCAAAAGCAGAAGTAATTCTTCAAGGGAAAAAACAAAAAGTTTCCATTGTTATAGATATATCAAAAAATGTTCTATACCATTACGATGAGTTTGGCAAACCTATCGCTGCATATTTAATCGCAAGCGGAAAACCTTCTTCACCTACAGAATGCGGATTACGAAGAGTTACGCATATAGAACATTATCCATACAGAAATGCACCCAAAACAACAAAGCGATACAAAAATCCAAACGATTATGGCCCACAAATAATTTGTCTGGAAAAAATAGATACCTTAACAGGAGCTCGCGCTACCACCGGAGAATTTATACACGGGAACAAAAACCCCAAAAGTCTTGGCAAACACGCCTCTTTAGGTTGCATAAGAATGGATAACAAAGTTATTAAACAGATAGCCTCAACAGTCAAACGAGGAACCCTCATACTTATTAAAAAATAAATTAATATACACAAATATTTTACTTATTATTTGTTAACGCTATAATTTACCTATGCAAAATAACTATTCAGACGCGATAAAATTATTGACATCTCAAGGTAAATTCCACATAAATTTAGGGTTGGAACGCATTGAGGCAATATTAAATTTGTTTCAAAATCCACAAGACAAATTAAATTGCATTCACGTCGCCGGTACTAACGGCAAAGGTTCTACTTGTGCTATTTTAGCCTCGATTTTAAAAGAAAGCGGACGAAAAGTCGGACTTTATACAAGCCCTCACATATTTGAATACACAGAACGAATACAAATAAATAATGAACAAATTTCAAAAAATGATTTCGCACAATTAGTTTTTCAAACCGTAGAAACTGCTGACAAAAACAATATCCATTTAACAGAATTTGAAATTTTAACGGCAGTTATGTTTCAATACTTTGCCAATAACAATGTTGATGTTGTAGTTTTAGAAACCGGACTTGGCGGACGATACGATGCAACTAACATTATTAAATCAAATCTATGTTCAATTATTACACACATAGATTTTGATCACACCGAACGTTTAGGGAATACTTTAAGCAAAATTGCTTATGAAAAAGCCGGAATTATCAAAGAAAATTGCCCCGTCATAACATGTGAAGGGTATGAAGTTTTGCGCGATGAAGCAGAACAAAAAAATGCACTGTTTCTTTTGACAGCACCTTTTGCAGATACGACAAATTTACATCTTAAAGGACTTGTACAACAAGAAAATCTATCACTGGCACTTGCAGCAACAAACCTTTTATTCAAAGATATAACCCCTGAAATAATACAAAATGGGCTAAAAAAAGTTAAGCACCCATGCCGGTTTCAAATAATAGAAGATAAAAACTTAATTATTGATGCTTCACACAATCCAAACGGAATACAAGCACTGCGCGAAAGTTTAGATTTTTACTATTCAGACAAAAAATTACGTTTTGTTTTTGGTTGTTTAAAAAACAAAGACTATTCAAACATGATTCAATCACTATTTACGCAAGGTGACGAAATTTATTTTTACCATTTTAACAACCCAAATTCTTGTACTGTCGAAGAACTACAAGCCGTATGTAATTTGCCGTCATCAGAATTTATATCTCTTGAGGACTTAAATCTTAATGACGGCAAATTAACAGTTATATGCGGTTCTTTTTATATGCTCAATGAAATTATTCCTGAGGAGATTGTGTCTCAGTTTTAGTGGTTTGTTCAAGGTTAAGGAATTCTTCAACCACACTTTTTATATCAGCCGGAGCAAATTCGGAACACGTATTCCAGATAAGCGTTTGTTTTTCTTCTCCGACAGAAAGACTTGGAAATTCATTATTACAAATCCCCCTTAGCATATTTGTCGTTCCGTCTTGACAAGATCTGAAATGTTTACAACAATCACATATTCTTATCACAAAATTGTACTCGATAAGTTTCATCTTCAATTCTTGCAAAGCGTCAATCATCCGAATATGACTATTTGTAGTAAATTTTCTTTTCTTATAAATAAATCTAATTTTTGCAAGTCCATATTCTGAAATAAATTCAAGCTTACAAGGAATTTGATGAACCCCTCCGACATCAACGAGAACATCCACTACCATCTTTTCTATTCCGGAAGTTGAATCCTCACGCTTTTGAATTTTATTTTTAATAATTCGCACAGGCGGAAAATTCTTTACAATATGACAAATTGAATAAAATGGATATAAACACAAAAGTCCTATTTCTTTCAGTGAAAGTTTAGAATTGACGAGACTGACACAAAACGCCAACATTAACAATATGAAAGAAAAAACTACAAACTTAAAATCAACCATAAATTTGTACATATATGAATGTTTTAACACAAAACCATAAATCAATAATATAGTCCAGATATTAGGGTTTAATAATGACAATGTATGCTCAGCGAAAATCTTGTTACTCTTAAATATTTGAGTAAAACAATTTTTAAACAACTCCAATCTTACAGAAAGTCTCGGTTTACGAAAAACGTAATTTGTTGTATCGACAAAAGTCTGAATGTTTGGGTTATACGAACAAGGACAATTAATTTTAGAAAGCATTAAACTATATTTTAGTTCAGTATTAATATTTTTAAAATCAACATTTCCTACTTTATCAACAATCGCTTTTTTAATTATCAAAACCCCAGAATCTGCACTTGCTGCAAGTCCGAACAAAGAACGAGCCTGACGCATAAAATTCATGTGATATTTTTGATACGCAGCTTTTATCTTATCAACCGGCCCAAGAGTATCCGTTAACATCAAAGTTTCGCCGGAAATTACTGAATATTTTGCCAATGCGGCATTGGCAGTGGATAAAAAATCTTCAGAAATGCTTCTGTCCGCATCTATAAACAAATACGAGTCTATTGAAGAATCTGCCTTTAATGTATCCAAAAGTCTTGATACAGCCATGTCTTTGCCTATAGTACCAACATCTTTGATATTTATGAGAGTAATATAAGGTTCATTTTCAAACAATTGCTCGGAACCATCAATACAGTTGTCAAGCAAAACGTACATCTTGAAATTTTCAATAGGATAATCTTGAGATTTTAACTCTTTTATCAAGTTTTCTAATGAATTTTTATTGTTATGAGCATACACAATTACCGCAATATTATCTTTTGACTCAAACTGTGCATATCGTTTGTTAATCTTGAACGGTCTATCATTAAGATTACGAATAGCTAACGCCATAAAATAAACGGTGTATACTATAATATACAGATATAAAATATCAAAAATTAATTCCATGAAAAATATCCCTTCATCTCATCAATTACTCTTATTTAAAATTTTAAAAAAAAATATTTCATTTTTCCACAAATTATTAATATTTATGAATAACCAACTTGATAATTAAATTTTTTCATAAGAAAATAAGAAAAGACAACACACTAATGGGGATAATTATGAAAAAAATAGCAGGAATACTGTTTTTGTTCTTATGCTTGACACTTCCAACAATGGCAGATTTGAACAAAGAAAATGAAATTCAAAGCAGAATAGACAGAGTAGGTACACAGATTTTAAACTGCAACAAAATTCAAAAGAGAATAGTTTTTGTCTACGACAAATCCGACAAAAAAAACACTCTTTCAACGGACAAAACATTAACTAAACGCCAAATTATCCTATATGACGGAACATACAAACATATTCAAAGCGATGACGAATTAGCCGCAATGCTTTCTCGAGAAATCTCTACTGCCATGAAATCTTACGATGGCATGTGGGGCGGCGTGATTGATAGTGCACAAGTTATGGCAAGTTCTAAAAAATTCGAAATTGTTTCGGATAAAAGAGCTGTTGATTACATGGTAAATTCGGGTTATAACCCACTTGCATTAATAGTTTATATTCACAAAACTTGTCCACAAAAACGTTTCGATAAAATTTCGCGCCACAACTTAACTTCAAAACGTCTCGCAAGAATTTACGAATATATAACGTTCAAATATCCGCAATATCTTGAAAATAACGAATATATTAACAATGAATATTATCAGAATTTTTTATTAACATCAGTTGAAAATCGAAAAAAACTTGCTGAAAAAATTAAAAATGGAACAAAAGAGGAAATTAAATATGAATAAATTTTTATTTTTAATTTTATCTTTAGTCGTTTTATTACAATCAAATATTTCTAACGCAACAACACTTCCTTACGATTTTTCAGACACAGAACGCGTTTTGATAAAACTTTCAATTCTTGAAGAAATTTCCACAAAAACACCTCATTTAGAAGGCGAAGACATAAAATTCAAAGCAATTGAAGATGTTTTTTATAAAGACAAATACATTTTAAACAAAGGTGATATTGTAACTGCAAAACTGGAAACAATTATCACAAGCGGCATGAACGGCTTTCCCGCAGAAATTATTGTAGATGATTTTATAATCCCGAACGTAAAACCTTCACAACTGGTTAGCACCTACACCAAAAAAGGCCAAAATCGTTGTTTATGGGTATATCCGCTAAAATGGTCTTTAACTCTCATACCGTTTGCCGGTTCTTTAACTAACTTTATCAAAGGCGGGCATGCCAGACTTAAACCAAAAGATATCGTCACACTTTATTATTATCCCAATTGGAAATAAATCTAAAATTTTATACTAAAGTTTTTGCATTTTTTTTATCTCCGTAATAAAATTTTTGATGAGATTTACCAAAGAAAGCGTGTAGATATGTTATCAGATTTATTAGAACAAAAACAATGCTTTAAACTGGTTTGCGGAGCCGGCAACGAAGACGCGGACGAAGTCGAAAAACTGGTTACAATTTATTCAAAAGCGGGTTGTCCGTTTTTTGACGTTTGCGCGAAACCTGAAATTGTGGACGCAGCAAAAAAAGGACTTAAGCGCGCGGGAATAGAAAAAGACCGCTATATATGTGTAAGTGTCGGTATTGACGGAGACCCACACATTACCAAAGCACAAATCAGTCCCGAAAAATGTATAAAATGCGGCGCTTGCAAAAATATTTGTCCACATGACGCTATCATTGATTTTTCAAACAGCTATCACATCAAAAAAGAACGTTGTCTGGGTTGTAATCAATGCCGCTCAGTTTGTTCAACAAACGCAATTGAAATGATTTCACAATTACAAGATTATAAAGAAATTTTGCCGGAATTAATCGACAAGGGCATTGATTGCATTGAATTTCACGCTATTTCAGATAACGAAACAGATGTTAGCGAAAAGTGGAATCAAATTAACGATTTATATGACGGTATGCTTTGCATTTCCATAGACCGCTCAGAATTAGGTGATCGCAAATTAAAAGAACGTGTTGCACGTCTAATCTCAACCCGAAAGCCTTATACAACCATAATTCAAGCGGACGGAGTTGCAATGAGTGGGAATGACGATGAATACGGCACAACTCTACAAGCCGCCGCAACGGCACAATTATTCCAAAACGCAAAATTCCCGGCATACATTATGATGTCCGGAGGAACAAATACAAAATCAACCGAACTTACAAAACTTTGCGGAATTTCTCCAAATTGCCTTGCAGTAGGTTCTTATGCCAGAAAAATTATAAAAAAATATTTGCAAATGCCGGACTTATACGAAAATAAAACCGCAATGAATGAGGCAGTTTCTATAGCAAAAAATCTTATAGATATAAGCTTGGAGAATATGAAAAATGGTTAATCTCAAAACCGACGATTTTTGTTTTGAAAATATTGAAACAATACTTTTTGACAAAGACGGCACGTTTATTGATTTGCACTATTTTTGGGGACAAATGACAAAAATGAGAGCAAACGAAATTATCGAAAAATTCTCCCTCAATAGCGATTATTTTGAAAAACTTTGTTTAATGCTCGGATACAATCCCACCATAGGTAAAATGTTATCTGACGGAATTACAGCGTTATATTCACGCTCAAAAATTATCGAAATTTTCAGAACAAACCTTTTATCTTTAGGAATTAAAACTTCCGACACCGAATTAACCACCATATTCGATGATATAAGTTCAAAATTTTACGAAAACATACACGAATATACAAAACCTATCCCCGAGGCCATTGGATTTATCAAAAAACTGCGAAAAACTAACGTAAAATTAGGTATTGTTACTTCAGATTCAAAAATTTCTACAATGCTTACTTTAAAAAATTACAATTGGGAACACTTATTCGATGTCACAATAGGGCGTGAAGATTCACCCCACACAAAAGAAAGCGGAGAACCAACAAAACTTGCACTAAAAACCATAAGCGCAAACCCCAAAACAACAATAATGATTGGCGATGCTCCAATGGATTACATTTCCGCCAAGAACGCTGGAATTGCCAAAACCATTCTGGTTGCCTCGGGCCAAATAGACAAAGCAAAACTTAAAAACACCTCTGAATTTGTTGTAAATTCTCTTTCTGAAATAGAAATTTATTAAAAAATGTGGGTGCGCTTAGAATAAGCGCGCCCATAAAACTCTTAAACTCACTAGGCTACTCTGCAAGTTCCCAACGTCCGCAAGTTCCGCCCCAACGAGCAATTATATTACCTTTGATATCTTTAATTTTTTCGTAATGAGTTTGTTCTAACGCACCTTCTACGATGGTAATTACCTCACAATTATTAGAACATCCATTACATTCACAAGTAATTGAGTGGAATTGCATATCACCGACTTCCCAACCTTTAAACTTGGTCGGCGCTTCAGTAAACTGATGATTTTCCATCGCTAATAATGCTGCACCGATTGCACCCATGGTTTGATGATTTTCAGGAACAACAATTTTATGACCTAAAGCTTCCTCAAAAGCTTTTACCATGCCTGAATTAGTAGCCACACCACCTTGGAAGGAAATTGTCGGCAAAAGCTCCTTACCTAAAGCAAGGTTACTCAAATAATTACGCACCAAAGCTTGACAAAGTCCATATAACAAATCTTCTACGGGATATCCGAGCTGTTGTTTATGAATAAGGTCACTTTCTGCAAATACCCCACAACGTCCGGCGATACGAGCAGGATTTGTGGATTTTAAAGCTGTCGGGCCAAATTCTTGGATAGGAACGTTCAATCTTTGAGCTTGATGATCAAGGAAACTTCCCGTACCTGCGGCACAAACCGTATTCATAGCAAAATCAGTAACAATTCCGTCACGAAGGATAATGATTTTACTATCTTGTCCCCCGATTTCTAAAATAGTTTGAACACCAGGAATATTTACACTTGCAGCAACTGCGTGCGCAGTAATTTCGTTTTTAATAACGTCCGCACCGACCAACGCTCCGGCAAGATTACGTCCGGAACCGGTTGTCCCAACACCCATGACGTTGTATTCAGTAATACGTTTGTTGAATAAATCTTTCAAACCAGTCTGAACTGCCGTAACGGGAGTTCCTGCAGTTTTGAGCATAATAGAATCAACATACTTACCTTTTTCATCAACCAATGCCAATTTTGTGGTTACTGAACCTACATCTATACCTAAATATACCGTTAAACTCATCTTTTATCCTCTAATCTGTTTCAATTACATATAATAATAGCACAAACAACCACTTTCGTTAATGTTAATAATTGTAAAAAAGAAAAACATTTTCTTAAAGTTAATTTGAAAAACAACCGATAAGAATTATGTAACTAGATAACAATGGAGATTAGATATATGTTAAAGAAATTAGTAACACCTTCGTGTAATGTGACAGAAAGTGTTGAATTTATATTAAGAGGAGCAAAAAGACGCCGTACAATGGCGATGGCAAACGCAAAGATGATTAACGCGGATGCCGGTATTCAAGCAAGACTACAAGCAGTAAAGTAAGTGGTCGCTTATCTCGTGATAAGAAGAGATTTAATAACCCGAATTGAAATCAATTCGGGTTTTCGTTTTTGTTATTAAAAATTAGAAACGATAAGGATAATCATCCGGAACTTCCCAACCGTTCTTCATCAATACGGCCGCACAATCAGCATGGCCATGGCGTGGATTTTCAGCATAGCAACCATAATCTGAACCATATTTTAAATCATCAAGCGTTCGTTTACAAATCCCATATGTATTAAATCGTTTATAACATGACAAAGATGATTTCGCCGAAAATCCGAATAAAAATTTATCAATACCATCTCTTGCAGTATTTGAATAAAAAGTTTTAGGATTTGTGTAATAGAAAAAGTGAAAATAATTACCACTAAAACCTTCCATTACAAATAATGTTCCATCCGACAACGAAACAACAACACCTTTATCGCTAACTTGATTATTTGAGTCTATTTCCGTCTTTTCTACAATTTCCAAATTCTGAATATACTGCCCAAAATATTTGTCAAACCAACTACGGACAATTTGGTTGTTACTTTCTTCACCGGCCGCAACCCAATCCCAAGTCTCAACATCTCCATAATCCACAATTGCACGCAACTGCGCTTGTGACATTGTTGAATAAAACTTTTTTAGCTTATTCATCGTAGTTTTTTCTCTATAATTCGACATTAAATTTGGAATTGTCAACGCCGCTACTACCCCAACGATTGCGAGGGTGATTAGGA
>JAZSRN010000030.1:0-4029 GCA_045538535.1 Candidatus Gastranaerophilaceae bacterium
GATTTTATTGAAAAAGTTTTGGGTTCCAAATTGTCCAAACCCCTTGCTATGACTGCATTTGCGCCTACGGGGGGGGGGCAATCCAAGCGTAGAGCGGGTTTGCGCCCTATTGGGTGTCTAAAACTCAGTAATATCAACGTTTTTAAAAACCTAATTGTTATGCAATTAGGTGTATTGTCATGCGGGAAATTCCCTCGTGGAAGTCCAGAAGAAGAGGGTGGGATTTTTGATTGCACCCCCTCTAGCTCCCCCCTTTGGGGGAGAATAAGCATCGATAATCATTCCTCCCCAGACGGGGAGGCAAGGTGGGGTACAAACTTAAATCCGCGATGACAAGTAAAGAATAGCAGTAGTACAAATAAATAAAAGAAGAAAGGTAAAAACACTATGAAGAAAAAATTGAAAGCATTTACTTTAGCAGAAGTCCTAATCACCCTTGCAATCGTTGGGGTTGTAGCGGCAATGACATTGCCGACTATCCTTGCAAATAAGCAGAAAAAAGAATTAGAGGTTGCGTTTAAGAAATCGTATTCGACATTATCTCAAGCTTGGCAAAGAGTTTTGTTAGAAGATTACGGCGGGTCTTATCCGGGATTTGTTTCTCCGACGAATGGGAATTATCGCGAAGTTTATGATAATATTGCTAAATATTATATAAAATCGGCTGTTTGTACATATGGTGGTCAAGTATGCTCAGATTCAGTATTTCCTATGAAGAAATTTTCAGCTACAAATGCTGCAAGTTTTATGCAAAGTAATTATAAAAGTTTTACGGGCGGGTCTGGGATTGCATTTTTTAATGATGGTATCTTAGCTGCTTCTGATGGTTCATTTCTATATTTTGATGTTTCAACTAGTGAAAGTTTCTTATATGGAACACTTCTTATCGCTATTGATACAAACGGATGGAGGAAAAAGCCAAACAGATATGGTTATGACTTTTTTGCATTTCAAGTTTCGCAAACAGGTCAGTTATTGCCAATGGGTGCAGATGGTACTGCATATAGTGATTCTGTTTTTTGTTCAAAGACAAGTATGAATTTTTTTAACGGTATGGCTTGTAGTGTGCAAGCACTTAATAATCCTAATTGGTTTAAGGAATTAGAATAGGCAGCTAAAAAGAGATGGGTTGAATGTTTACATTCAACCCGCTATTAGTTCTTATTTAATTCTAATTATTTCTCGAATTTAGTTTCGCAAATAGTCTTAAAAATTC
The DNA here is from genome assembly GCA_045538535.1 of Candidatus Gastranaerophilaceae bacterium. GTDB lineage: Bacteria > Cyanobacteriota > Vampirovibrionia > Gastranaerophilales > Gastranaerophilaceae > RUG14219. The sequence continues at coordinate 1,217 of JAZSRN010000030.1, forward strand.
CATATACAACCAAACAAGAGTTACCATAAGTCCGAATGCACCGTACCATTCATAATCTTTTGGTATCATGTTTTGCGAACCTCTTTCGATAAAGTGGAAATCTTGGATTAAGCAAAATGCCGCAACAACCACTACAATCGCGCTAAATGCTATCCCCACTGGGCCGTTTCCAAAAATTAGAGGGATTCCTCTATTGAAAAACTGCGCTACAAATTGGATTAAATAAATTACAAATATAGACAACATTGCAGTTCTTAGAATACTGCCCATTTTATCTGTGTAATTGATTAATCTTGTTTTGTATAAGATTAACATAGCAAAAAGTGTTCCGAATGTTGCCGCGGTTGTTTGTAATACAATCCCTGTGTATGCGGTTTCAAACATTGCGGAAATACCGCCTAATAGCAAACCTTCGCATAATGCGTAAATTGGAGCCAAAACTTTGGCAAGTTTCACATTAAATGTAATGATTAACGCTAAAATAAAACCTACAATTGCACCACCAGTTGTAAACATTTGAGCTTTGTCTGCAAATCCGGTCATTAAAAAATGCCAGTTACATACCGCACCAATCATTAAAAATGCAAACAATATAAGCGATTTGTTCACCGTTCCGTCAATTGTCATCGGTTCTGATTCTATTACGTATTCGTCAGCTCCGAAATTGTTGTTTAATATAGGATTTGACATATAATCCTCCTTCCTTTACCATGATTATATAACATGTTTGATTATTTGCAAAAACAATTAATATTTAATTAACAATTTAGGTAAGGTAAGAAGAATGTTTTTAGAAAATTGCACAAAGTTCATAAAATATTATGGTAAAGGAAAAAAGTTGAAATTGGTAGGGTTTACGGTATTGTCTTTTATTGCCGGTTTGATTGAACTTGTTGGAGTTTCGTTGATTTATCCTTTCGTATTGCTAATTGTTAACCCTCATAGTTTGCGCGCAACAAAAGTTTATGGCTTTTTGGGTGATTTTTTGAATATTCATAATTCAACAATTTTGGCATTGTTAATTGGTGCTTTTGTCCTTTTTGTATTTATATTTAAAAACTTGTTTATGGTTGGAATTTTGTATTTGCAAACGAAATTTACATCGTATTGGCGTCGTGATATTTCGGCATTGTTTATGAGATTCTTTTTTAATACCCCTTATAAAAATGTCATGAAAATATCTGAGTCGGATAAGGTTTTTTATGTCACTACAATGTCAAATCAAGTTGTTGATGGATTTGTTGTAAGGCTGATAAATTTGGTTATAAACGTTATCATAATGACCATGATTATCGCATTTTTGGTTTGGAAATTCCCGATTGCGGCAATTGTTACCATTGTTTTTGTTGCGGCCAGTATGTTTGTGCAAAATAAATTTTTCAAGAAAAAAACTACCGAAATCGCCGATAAAATGTATGCGGTTCAAAAGGAATATAATAATGTTTTGATGCAAAATGTTCACAATCTAAAGGAACTTAAAATATTGTCATTGGAAGGTATGTTTTACGATAAATACTATGATTCTGATGCAAGGTTGAGAAAACTACAGATAGAACAATTGTTTTACGGCTCAATTCCTCCCTATATCGTTGAATGCTTTGTCGTTATTTCTTTATTGTTATTAGGGGGCATGATTGCTTTCCAAAATGGCAAAGACAGTGTTTCTTTAATTGCATCTTTCGCAGTTGTTGTTGCATCATTGTTTAGAATTGCTCCTGCCCTAAATAGAATTCAAACATCCTTAATTAATATTACATCCAATCGGGATTTTGTTAATCGTATTATAGAATTTTATGAAAAACACGAACTTTCAAAGTTGAAAAAATATGAAAAAGTTCCGATTTATCCGATGAAGTTGGATAGAAATATCGAAATTAAAGATGTATGTTTTTCTTATGATAAAAAACCTGTATTGAGAAATGTAAGTTTGGAAATTAGAAAAGGTGAATTTGTTGGGATTGTTGGGCTTTCAGGCGCGGGCAAAACAACTTTGGCCGATGTATTAATGGGATTATTGCCGGCTGATAGCGGTAAAATTTTAATGGATGGCAAAGAATTAGACGCAAAAACATTCCCAAGTTTTAGAAGATTGGTGGGATATGTAACCCAAGATGTTAGAGTTTTTGAAACAAGTTTTCGCGAAAATGTAGCTTGGGGCGTTGATAAAGATGAAATTGACGATAATTTGGTGCGTCATGCTTTGGAGCAAGCAAAATTGTATGATTTTGTCATGACGTATGATAAAGGGATTTATGCAAAGCCGATAGTTGGAACAACTGGCTTGTCCCAAGGGCAAAAGCAACGATTAGCCATCGCAAGAGCCTTATATCGTAATCCGGAAATATTGATTTTGGATGAAGCGACATCAGCATTAGATGTTGTTGTGGAAAATGAAATTACCGAAGTTTTGAATTCAATGGCGGATTCAAGAACTATAATTGCGATTGCGCATAGATTGTCAACACTAAAATCTTGTGATAAATTGATATATTTGAAAGACGGTGTAGTAGTTGATATTGGTACGTTTGAAGAACTTTCAATGAGATATGAAGATTTCGAAAAATTAGTAAAACTTTCAACAATTTCAGAAAAAAAATAAAAAAAGACTTTACATTTGATTTTTTTTATATTAGTATAAAATTGTTGACGCAAGCCGAAAAGGACGAAGTTCAAAATTAGGTTTGTAGTCAGAGTTAATCCTCAGTAGCTCAATGGCGGAGCAACCGGCTGTTAACCGGTAGGTTGTTGGTTCGAGTCCAACCTGGGGAGTTTTTTATTTGGTAAGGTTTTCAGCCTTACTTATTTTTTTATTT
>JAZSRN010000024.1:0-84333 GCA_045538535.1 Candidatus Gastranaerophilaceae bacterium
TGAATTTTGCCCATTGGCTGTCCGTCTTTTGTGATAACTGTAGGAACAACAAATTCGCCTGTAACGTCATTGTTATAGCTTTCCTTAACAGCTGTTACAGGAGATTCACAGGTTTCACCAACCCCAAGAACCATTGCGTCATACGCCTTTTGAACACGTTCCCAACGATTATCTCTGTCCATAATATAATAACGCCCAATAACTGTTGCAATTGATGGTAAATTATATTTTTTAAGTTCTTCTTCTACTTGTTCCAGATATGTACAAGCACTTTGAGGCGGAGTATCTCTTCCATCGAGAAAAGCATGCACATAAACTTTTTTTAACCCTTCGTCTGAAGCCATTTTGATTAATGCCATCAAGTGCTCTAATGAAGAATGTACACCTCCAGTAGAAACAAGCCCAAAAATATGAAGAGCAGAATTATTAGCTTTAGCATGATTTATTGCCATTAAAAAACGTTCGTTTTTAAAGAAAGAACCATCTTTAATTGCGCGATTAATCTTTGACAAATCTTGGTATACAATACGACCTGCACCAAGATTTAAATGCCCTACCTCACTATTACCCATTTGTCCTTCAGGCAATCCGACATATTCACCATCTGCATGAATATTCATTGATGGATAATTCGCCTTCAATCTATCAACATTTATCGGGTTAGCCAATTTTGTTGCGTCCGATTCAGGATGGTTTTTGCTTATTCCCCATCCGTCCATAATACATAATAATACTCTTTTCATCATATTTATCCCTATATTTTCTATAACACAATAGGTAGATTTTAACAGGAACATAAAAGGAATTCAAGAGCGATTTTTATAAAATTCCAAACAAAAAATCAAAAAGAAAACTCCCTTATACAAGGGAGTTTTTATCTTAGAAAGAAATTATTTGTTATCTAAACTAAGCTGCTTGAGCTTGAGTTTGAGGTTTCATCTCAACGGTTTTTGCAACTTGCATATTGTTCAATTTTTCTAACGCAATTTTTGCGGCATCTTGAACATTTTTATCTTGGTCGTTTTGAGCTATTTCAAAGATTGTTTTCAAATCTTCTTTGTATTCAGGTCTTTGAATATAACTCAATGATTCGATAGCAGAAGTTCTAACCATTGGATTTGGGTTGTCTTTCAAGTGTTGTACAATATTTACAGCACCAGGCAATTCAGTAAGAGGAACTGTTGTATTAGCAAGTTTTTCTACTTCTTCACCGAATAATTTTTGCATAATTGAGGTTGTAAACATTGCATAAGATTTATTTCTTTCCGCTTGTTCCATCGGAGTAATAGTATTAGCAAGTTGTTGTTCTGCTTCTGTCATTTGTTGACCAGCCAACAATTTTTGTCTTGCTGCAATTTGTTCGGCAGTAGGGCCAGCCAATTTGCTTGAATCAGCATTCATAATGTTGGCCAACGCTGAAACTACTTTTTCATCAAGCAATTCTGTCGCCTTTTGTGGCTCGTCTTTTACCATATTAGCGATTTCTTCCATAGCTGCTGCTTGAACTTCATAATCCGGATTTGCTAATCTTGAAATAAACCCGTTCAAATCAATTTGAGGTGCAACTGTAGTCGGTGCAACAACTTCAGGAGTAGCTGCCGGAGCAACAGAGGCATCTTGAGGTTTTGTAATTACCGGTTCCGGAACATTTACTTGCGGAGCGTTAATATTTTGTTGTTGAATTTGTGGTGCTTGATTTAAAGCATTTAAAGTCGCTGCTGCAATTTGTTCAGCTGCATTAGCTTGATTTAAGGCATTGTTCAAAGCCGCACCAGGAACTTGTGGCATTGTTGCCGGCATTACTGTCGGGTACACCACCGGTTGAGGTTGTGGCATTTGATATACCGGGGGTTGATTCATCGCAACGTTCTGCGGCATGTAATATGGTTGAACATTTTGCGGAGCTTGCGGATAATCATACAACTGTGCTTGTGGGTAATTATAATAAGGATTTGTTACCGGAGCGTATTGTGCTTGTGGAGCTTGCGCTACAGGCAAACCTTGTGAACCAGCAGTTAATGACGGATTGTGAACATCAATTTTTACTGCGTTGTAACTTGGTTGTTGTGACATTGGAACATAACCTGTTTGTTGAGGAACCAAGTAAGGGTTTGATGAGATTGGCTGCATCATTTAATTTCTTCCTTTCGATAAATTAACTATCTGTAATTTTATTCTACTGTCTAAATACTCCTCAAGGAATAAAATTGCTAAAATCTCATCTTTTTTTAATAAAACTTAACAAAGTTTAAAAAACCGATTACATAAATTTACAACAATGGCAATATAAATAATTTGTGATATAATCTTATTAAACAAGATATTTTACACCGGTTAAGGGAAGGCTCAAACAAATGAAAATTAATAGGGATAATAAAAAGTCCATACGTTCCGCATTTGGAAAAACTCTTGTGCAACTTGGACAAGAAAACAAAAATATTGTTGTTTTGGATGCGGATTTGGCATGCTCAACACAAACCCAAATGTTTCAAAAAGAATTCCCTGAACGCTTTTTCGACTGCGGGATTGCGGAACAAGACATGATTGCAACGGCAGCAGGCATGGCATCACAAGGTAAAATTCCTTTTGCTGCAAGCTTTGCAATGTTTGCCACCGGTAGAACGTATGATCAAATCAGAAATTCGATTTGCTATCCCGAATTTAATGTGAAAATCATAGGAACGCATGGCGGGATTACCGTAGGCGAAGACGGCGCAAGTCACCAAGCTCTTGAAGATGTTGCACTTATGAGAGGATTGCCAAATATGACGGTTATAGTACCGGCAGATTGCAAAGAGTGCGAACAAGCCATAAAATTTGCTGCCCAGAACCCTGGCCCTATGTATATAAGAATTGCGCGCTCAAATGTCTGCGACATATTTGATGACAGTTACGAATTTGATTTTTGTAAAGCCTCAGTTTTAGAAGACGGAGTAGATGCCACAGTAATTTCTAACGGAGAAACATTGGCCGAAGTTCTTGATGCTGCAGAAATATTGAAACAAGAAGGATATTCCATCCAAGTAATTAATGTTCCGGTAGTAAAACCTTTGGACGGGGCTACAATTATTGAAAACGCCAAAAAAACAAAACTCGTAATTACCGTCGAAAATCACTCCATTATTGGCGGCTTAGGAAGTGCTGTTTGTGAACTTCTGGCTGAATATTATCCAATGCCCCTACACAGAATAGGCATTAATGATACTTTTGGTCAAAGCGGAAATGCGGAAGAACTTATGCACTATTACGGGCTTGATGCAAAAAGTTTAGTTAAAAACTTTAAACGTTACATTGATAGATACAGACTTGTAAAATAAACTCAAAAGGTGAATATGATACAATTTCGTTCAGTTACAAAAAAATACAAAAATGATAATTATGCATTAAAAAATGTCAATCTAGATATTTTATCCGGCGAATTTGTCTTTATTGTCGGAGCTTCCGGAGCCGGAAAATCGACATTGATGAAACTTTTATACAACGAAGAACGCCCAACCAGTGGTACGGTCTCAATTGGAGGAATCAATATCGCAAACCTTTCAAACGACAAAGTACCAAATCTAAGACGTTGCATGGGAATTGTTTTTCAAGATTACAAATTATTACAAAATCAAAGCATTTACGATAATGTTGCTTATGTAATAAGAACTTTAGGTATTTCATCGAAAGAAATTAATGCTCGAGTTACGGGCGCACTAAAAATAGTCGGCCTATACGAAAAAATGCACGTTACACCATCGGAGCTTTCGGGTGGTGAACAACAAAGAGTCGGAATTGCACGCGCAATCGTAAACGGCCCTCCACTACTAATTGCAGATGAACCTACCGGAAACCTTGACCCTAAAAATTCAATGGAAATTATGCAAATATTAGACCAAATTAACCAAAGAGGTATAACGGTAATTGTATCAACGCATGACAATGCAATGGTTGATTATTTTAGAAAGCGTGTAATTACGCTTGATAAAGGCGAAGTTGTTAGAGATATACAAGCAGGTACTTATGAGTAATCCAAAAGCAAGAATTAAAAAAAGAGTAAAAAAACATATTCCTAAAGATTGGCTGTGCGAATTAAGAATTTTATACAGACTTTCGATGGAAACATTACATGATATAAAAAGAACCGGAATTGTTAATTTGGTTATTATAACAACAATGGCCGCAATTTTGACAATTTTTGGTGCATTTTTCAGAACGGCATTGTCCATGTCATCTTTTGCACATGAATTAGGCAACGTTCTTGAAATATCCGTATATATCAAAGATTCTGCCGATACAAATGTTGTAAAACAACAAATTAGCGATGTTGAACACGTTGAAACAGTAACAATAGTGCCAAAATCAGTGTCTTGGGTTAACTTAAAACGCGAAATGGAACTTCCGGACATGGAAAATCCTTTGCCGGATACTCTACACGTTAAAGTTGATAAGCCTGAAAATATAGACTCAGTGTTCTCAAAAATTAAAACATTTAATGCCGTTGAGGACATGAGCTATGCGCAAGATATAGCAAAAAAAATCGAAGCTCTTAACCACGTTGTAAATACAATTACTGTATTTGTATTGATAGTAATGTGCATATTAACCATTACGATTATAAACAACACAATACAGTTAGTAATTCAATCACGAAAAGATGAAATAGAAATTATGCGCCTTATGGGTGTAAGTAATTGGTATATTAGATTCCCGCTTGTAATGCAAGGAGCATTTTACGGCTTTAGTGGAGCTTTCTTGGCCATAATACCTCTAAATTTTGTTCAAGCCGGATTAAACGATATGCACCAATTCTTTATGGTTCCATCACCACTTTATGCACAAAACACAGTAATGATATCTTTGTTTGCTATAGGAATTTTATTCGGTGCTGGCGGCAGTTTCTTATGTATTAAAAAACATTTGCAAGTATAAATTATGACATCAAAAAATAACAACAACATATTGATAGTATCCGATGATAATAACACCTTAGAAGTGTTATTATCGAAGGTTGTTTTGTTAAGAAAAAACGATTGTCTAATTCCGACAAGTTATAACGAAGCACTCTCAAAAACAGAAATTGAAAAACCTATAACAGTTTTAATTCATGAAAACAAAACAAAAGAGGTTACTATTCAAACAATTAAACAAATAAAGGAATTAGCACCGAAAACATCGGTTATTCTTTTATTTGAACAACAAGACGCCGATTTTATTCTTTCAGCATTTGACAATGGTGCCGATGACTTTTGTGATGTTTCAAGTGAAAATTATGAACTAGTAATAAGAATTATAAAAAATCTTAAAACAACCAGTTTAAAAAAAGTAAACAATCGAAACGAAAATTTGTTAATCCAAAACCTTATTATTGATGAATTAACCGGTTTTTACAACTACAAACACGCAACTGAATTGTACGAAGCACAATTGATGGATTCATTAGGAGAAAGCGGCGTTTTTGCAGTAATTTCACCTTCTGAAGAAAGCAAAAAGAACTTTTCTATAGAAAATCTATCACAAGCAGTTAGAAAATCCGTTCGTTTTGAAGATTTAGTTGCACTTGCAAAAGGTGCAAAACTCTACATAATGTTGCCTAAATCAAACATCGAAGGAGCAACTCAAGTTGTTAAAAATATAGAAAAAAATTATGGACTAAATTTCACATTAAAAGCCGGCTTGTTTGAATACAGAAGTGAAGAATTTAAGCAAATAGAAAAATACGCTCTGAATGCACTTTCTGAAGCAATGTTTTCTGAAAATAACATTAAAATCATAGAAAACAAAAAAGAAACTTTAGACGAATGGTTAATGGAAGAGAATTTAGAAACACCTAAAAACTTTAAAATTTTCAAACAAACATTTAACCGCAAAATGGAAAAAATTATCGCTCCGGTATTCTATAGATTACAAAAAATCTATGAGGAAAAACTTTTTGATACGAAAATCAATCAGTATGTAAACGAAGAAGAATGCGTCTTCCACCTAAAAAACCAAAACCAAGACAGCAAACTCAAAATTATTTACCCGGGATTTTCCAAAATAGTAATTAATATCATACATGAAGGTTTCGATAGTCCGGAAAATACAGAGATAGTTTTGCCTCTATCAAAAATCACTCAGCAAGAATTGATAAAAACCGTCGAAAACTTCATCAAAGAATTTCGCATAACATCAGCATAGGAGAATATTGTGAACCTTTTATCCGCAGAAAACAGTCTTTTGCTAATCATTGATATCCAAGAAAAATTAGTAAACGCTTTAAGTCAAAAAATAATCGTTCAAAAAGCTTCAAAACTTACAAAAGCAGCGACAATTTTAGGGATTCCTATTGTCGTAACAGAACAATACCCTGAAGGTTTAGGTGAAACAATATTACCAATTAAACAGTATCTGCCTACGGAAACAAAATTTATCAAAAAAACTTGTTTTAATGCACTTTTAGAAGAAGGCATGCCAGAATTGATTAAATCGTATGGCAAAAAACAAATAGTCATTGCCGGAATAGAAACCCATATTTGTGTACATCAAACTGCTGCCGCACTTATCGAAGAAGGTTACGATGTCTATGTAATAAAAGATGCTTGCGCAAGTCGTAACAAATATGAATTCAAACAAGGAATAAACATTATACAAGCTAACGGCATTAAAATTTCTTGTCTGGAAATAGCGCTATATGAATGGTTAAAAAGTTCTAAAAATCCTCATTTTAAAGAAATCCAAGCTTTAACAAAATAAATAACTTCTATAACTAACAAAAAAAAACATGTTTATGCATTTAACTACTTATAGGAAGTTATGATTAGTTTTCAAGCAAAATACATCGCGCCAAGTGTACTTTTAAAAAAATACAACGATGGCAGATACCAAAACACTAAAGCTGCATTGGTTGAATTGGAACCAAATTGCAAATCAGATTTGCATGCGTTAAATCAAGTTAGTCAACAATGGGCACCGGCAAATAATGATTATATTTCTGATATTTACGAAGATTATTTGCTATTGTCGAAAGGTACAATTAGAAAACCAAAATTTCTTGCATTAACAACCCAACAAAACAATTTCCAAAAGTTAAATCCGATCAAAATTCAATGTGTTATTGAAATGCAACGCATAAACAAAGACACAAATTATCTTTATTATATACAGCGACGTAACGTATACCCACACACATATAAATATATCAAAGTCGGAGAAACAATGATAAATCATCTAAAAAGCCTTTCTCAAACTCAAAATATAAAAACCTTTGCGACAAAAAATACAAAACCCTTCTACGAGCGCAACGGTTTTGTCAAAATTTCAAACGACAACTCTGAAATGATGTGGTATAACCCGAAAAACAAACCAAACAAACCAAACAAACCATTTATATTAAGAATTTTTGGCTAAATTATTTTTGATTCAAATTATACATTAATGTATCCCAAAACCCCTTTTTAGAAAAAGTTTTAACATCACATTTATTTTTTCCATAAACTGATAACGCAACTGAAGACTCATATTTAGCCAACAATTCATCTAATGAAGACAAGTCACGAGCCTCTAAAGCTAAAACATTCATATTCCCTTTTTCGCCATATTTTATAGGATCAATTGCATATTCAGAATTATACTTGGCATAATCAACAACTTTTGCAACCTTTGGTTTGTTCGTATTGCGGTTGAAAAACATGTATCTTTCAACATCTAAGTACTCAAACGTTTCTGTTGGTTCAAATCCACCAAACTGCTTTGTAACCCTTTGATAACTCATCGTTTTGTCAAAAGTTTCCGGATTAACTGCCTCAGCATATTTTATAAATCTTGCAGTTGTATATGGGGTACCTTTTTGATTTTTTAGTAACTGATAACCTTGCGCACGTTTATACAAACAATACGCAGTTATTTTTATTTTTTTAATATCCATAATATCTCTCTGATATTATTATATCAAAAATATTTTATATCAAAAAAAAAAATTACAAGATTTATACAAATATGAATATTTCTATAAATCATACAAACTATTATCCTCAACATTTTCTGGCAAAATCAAAAAACAGAGACGAAAAACACATTAATTCAACTATAAACAACGGGAATATTGCAGAAACAAACCAGACTACCAATATAAGTGATGATCTTCCAAATCGTGAAACATATTATCAACAAGCACTCCATTTAACCCCTATGGATGTAGAAAAATCCATTATTGAATATTTACAATGGATAAAAAGTTCTGGAGAATACTAAATTTCAAAAATATAACTAATTTAAACAAAAAAAAACGACATTTCTGTCGTTGGAAAATCAATAGGAAAAAAGGAAAGGAAACTTGTTATATAAAATTTTTATCCGAAAGTTTTGAATGAACTTTCAATGTTCTTTTTGATTACATTTGATACAGAATCAAGTTCTTGCGAAATTGCTTTTTGTTCAGTATCTAATTGTTTCAATCGCAATTCCAAAGTTTTATCTTCTGCTTGAATAATTTCAATTTTTGCATTTATATCGTTGATTGTTTGGTCATATTGATATTTTTCAAATTCGTATTGATTCATTGCGTCATCATACGCATCTTGATCAGTAATGGTATTTGTTGTTAGCGCATAAGTTGTCATTTGGCTTTCAGCAATAGGATTGCCGTTGTCGTCATATTGCGGGAAGGAAATGTTTATATATCTTCCAGTTGAATCTTGTTCAATTTTTACACCTTCGCGATTTTTTACTTCTTCAGCGCATTTTTTACTACCAATAGTGTAACAATTTATTGCTGATTGGGAATTACCATTATCAGCATAAGAAGTATTAGCACTATTTAAGTGCGCAAGATTATAAAAATATGGTTGCCAATCTCCAGTAGAAGCATCTTTTACGTATCGTACAAGCCATTGAGTATCTGTGCCATATTCATCTTGCAACAATTTTAAATATGCAGCTTCTTCTTTTTTAAGCTCATCTAATTCTTCTTGAGTTAATTCTTTTAAATAATCATCGTTTTCTACAGAAGAATATGTTGTAATAGAACTTACTTCAGCCGTTGTCAAATATCTTTTTTGTGTTGAATCAGTATAGACTTCTTTCATATATTTGTCATCTTCTTTGGTAACAAGACTTACGGCATATTCAGGATCAGTTTCACCTTCATTATAAAGCGCCAAAATCAAATCATCCTCTGTATAAGTTGTTGGAACTTTACTACCATCTGAATTAAGAGTATAGAATGAACCATCCGTATCTTTAAAAACTTGAGTTATAGCGTCTGCACTAGCATCATAAACATAATATTCAAGATTAGCAATCTCTGCATCTGAACATTGTTGTACACTTTTAACTTTAGTTGCTTCATTAATATAATATCCGGTTTCATCTTGTTGAACTGAATATGTTTTACCATTAAGTGTAATTTGATTACCAACGGTTGAAGTAGTGCTTACTACACCAAGTGCACGTAATTGATTTGCACCAATATTATATGTATAACCGCTAGAACCGTCACTAACTCGTGTGACAACACTTGATGCTGCTGATACAACTGCAAAATCATCGACAAATTCTCTTAAATAACTTACGGAATATGTTCCGGAACCGTTATTTTTTGGAATTAACGCAGTAATTGTATTTGACAAAGCGCCATCTTCAAATGTGTAAACCGTTTTTGTGTAATTGTCTACTGACGGAGGCACAGGAACCGACATACCCAACATATCGTTGTAGTAATTCGCAGACTGATTAGACAATGATGTGCGTTGTTGGTTAATCTGTTGACCTTCAAACTCAACATTGTTCTTTCTGGCTGTCAGACCTAAAAATCTAGCTTGTGATGCTGACATTCCCATTGTTCCGCTAAAGTCCTTTCCGTTCTTGTAGTACCTGTAATCACTTTAACGTCACATGTTTTGCAAAACTTTAAACATGCAAGCTTATTTGTAAACTTTTTGTAACAATTCAGTTATTTTCTAAAGCGCTCATTAATGTATGACAAAATAGCACCACCTATTTCTTCATTAGGATCAAAATAGGTTTGTTTGTAAGGTGTTGTACAATTTTTAATTAACATATTTACTAATGGCCCAAAAGCATCCGGAACTTGAATTTTTCTATAAATACCGGCCAAAAAAGTTTGAATTTCTGGATTTGTAGTTTGATTAAAACGTGCCAACACAGGATACATCCGTTTGACATCTCCAGTACCATTTTCAATGCTTCTATCTAATATATAAAGGTATTCAACGATTTCGTCTTCGTTTTGAGAATGCCCTAAAACTTCTGCAATATGTACAAGCGCAGATTCTTTTTGTTTCACAAACATATCAACTTTTTCTTGATTGAATGTTCGATAATTGCGATGTGGTTGCTCAGTAATCGGATATTTGTATGTAGAATTTGTGTTATAACTTATAGCATTAATCATAAAAAATCCTTACGAATATACAAATGGCGGGCCGTTTTTGATTTCGGACAAAATATTTTCTGCCATTGTTTTTAGTTCAGCTTTAGGTTTGCCGTTATCTACTTGTTTATAAAATTCTTCAACAAGCGGCATTATTGCAGAATCTTTTTTAGATTTAAAATTCCTCAACTCAGTTGATACAAGATTTTTTTGCAATTCAAGTTCAGTTTCCGCGTTAATTGTTTTAACTTGAACTTCTTTTATAGCATCTCCAACAAGCTTTCCGCCGTAACCGATTGCCGTAATACCCGTTACACCAAGAAATAATTGTTTAAATTGCGGATTAGCAGTGTCAAGCAACCAATTGTAGAAAAAGGCTCTATAATCATCTACAAATGAATTGAATGCAGGTTTTGGAGTGCCATCACCTCCGATATTCGGATTGACTTTTGTCGTCGAAGTTTTTAGTTTAATAATCATTTTATTTAAGAAATCATCCTTTTCCGTTTGTGACCAATTGAGGTTTTTTATTTGCGAACGTACATAATCTTCTGTTGCATCGACTGCAAGAAATAAATGCTCTAAATTACTTCTATCGGCATCCTTAGTTGTGTTAGATGACTTTTTAATTACTTGCGAAATAATATCTTTTGTTTCATCAATATACGTTTTTAGGTGCTCTTTACTTTTTGAAAGATTTTTGATTGACAAATACCCGAGTCCGACAATAGCCCCAACTGTGACAAGTCCAAGAGCAACATTGCCGATTGAAAAATCTTTATCTGATTTTTGCTTAACTTGTCCAAACCAAGGATTATATTTTTTACGCCCAAAATTCAAGAGCAATTTTTCGTCTTTATTATCAATGTATTTTTCAAAGTCATGAGTATATTTTGATAACATACTTCTAATTATTTGTATTTTACCGGAAAAAGATTGAGTTTCCACATCTATCAAGTTTTCTTGAAGATTTTTCTGAATATTAGCCTCTTTTCTTTTAACCCAAATATCTTTATAGCCATCAAAAAATGTTTTACCCATAAACGCCATTGCAGTTAGCGCAAAAACACCGGCACCTGCAATAAAAGTTTTACGATTAGGGTTTTGAACCATTTGATAAATAACTTGAGTTGTTTCATTACTCAATTGAACATTTCTTGTTACAGCCGGAAGCCATTTTTCTTTTGCAAGCTTTGTTGAAATTTTTGCGCTATGGCTAACAAATGCCGTCAAAGCTGCAATTGAACCCATTACCCCTACCGCTATAGCACTAAGAGGAATAAGCTTTTTATCCGGAAATTTTGGATTTTGATATAATTCCTCCGGCATTGATATTCTATCTGAAATAATTAAAACATCTTTTGTTTCCGACAAATCCGCACAAGTTTTATCCTTCACAAAATTGTTTACAAGAACTCCTTCTTTTGTCGTCAAGTTGTTCTTTTTTTGTGAATTTGTCAGATTGCGGTGCTGTCTAACTGTTTCAGCATCGTTAAATGTGTTAACGTGCATCATTTTCTATTTCCTTTTTGTTTTCGTTCGTAAGTTTATTATATAAATCGTGAATGAATGTTTTTAGTTCAAATGCTCTTTTGGATTCCTCAATTTGCTTTTCGTCATCGTCAGCACCTTGAACGGAAAAAATCCCGAAAAGTGATTTGATTTTCTTTTTAAATGAGTTTAATGTTTCAGATACGGTTTTGGCAATTGCTGCTTTTGCCTCGCCAATCATTGCAGTTAATTTATCTGAGATATCTGCAAATTTTTGATTAATTGTTTGAATAATATTGGATATATTAGTAGGTAGATTTTGCACAAACCTTAAAACATTATTCAATACAGTATTCAAAACAAAATTAATCGGTTTTGATATTATCGTCGGAGCAGCATTTGCAATTCTTTGCGCCAACTGAATATTTTTTTGTATTGCATTTTCCATTGAATTTTGGAACTTGGCAAGATTTTGCAAATATTGTAATTGTTGTTCTTCTCTTGCTTGTTTAGCCATTTTTTGAGCCTTTAGCATTGCGCCTATTGCTGCACATTGATTATACGTCATCTCGCCGGCATTTCGCGGAACATCGCGCCTTGAAACTCCACCGCCTCCGCCCATACCATTACATATCGGGCAAGCGCCAATCGGCAATCCATGCGGACAAGTACCTATTTTGTTTTGGCTTTGTATTGTAGCTAATTGCATTAAAAAATCCTCTACTTTAGAGGACTCAACGATAATATTATGTTCTTGCCAAACTGCACGTAGCTTAAACATTTTTTGAAACCAAGTTATATTACTTAATTCCTTTTATCATCGAGCATTCCGACTATTACGGCTGCGGCAGCAGTTGAAGATCTCCACTTCATTTCCTCTTTAAGATAAGAGTAATCCAATAAAAAATCTCGGTCAATATATTGTTAAGGTTTATGTAAAACAAAATAAAAAGGGATTGAAAATCAATCCCTACACTACACTTACACATTTATAACTACACTACACACTTACTTTATCAATCTTTATTTGCCGTAAATACTGCGGCCAGTAATCCGGCTGCGGCACCGATAATACCCGCGATAAACGGCTTGCTCTTTAATCCGACTTTCAAAGCTTTCATAATGAAGTTTGCCGAAACCGCAACACCTGCACCCAGTACCGTACCACCCACTACGTTACCCGCAATTTTCTTAGCATTTTCACTTCTACCTACAGGCTGACCCGTAATTTGAGCGATATTTTGTTCTGCCGTTTTCTTATCTGCAAATCCTAATGTCGCAGTTTGCAAGAAACCTTGAGTAAATGAACTTCTGCCGTGTTTTCTCAAATCTTCAACAATAGAAGTTCCAAATTGTTTTTGATACAACATTGATGCTCTGCCTTTAACTTGGTTTACATCAGTGCAACCGTATAAAGATTGAACTTCTGCAACATAGGCATTATATGCTTCTTGGATTTGTTGTTGTTCATTCGACATTATTTTCTCGCGAAGTCTTTGACCGGCAATAACTACCGCTTCTTCCGGAGAATTAAGTCTCATATCAGCATTACGCATTTTTTGTTGCTGTTTCACCTGATAATCAATCATAAAATCTTGGTTTTTATCCATATATTTGAAATAATCTTCTTGCGAGTATCCTGCACCTCCGGTAAATCCGGGCATCATAGGGTATGTCCCCATACCGACACCCATTCCCATTCCTGGGAAGATACTACCATTCATTGTCATAGCCGGATTTACTAATTGTGGATAATAACAACTATCTGTCAAGTCATTGAGCATTACTTGATTTGCATAACTGCTAAACATCCCAGGATAAAACCCTAAGCTATCGATTCTTGCAGCCATTGTATCGCCTGCCATAACCTAACCTCCAAATTAAATTTTCTAACCTACCTTACTTATATAAAAAAAAATTATTATGTAAAATTGCGTTTTGAAAAAATATTTGTTTACATTACTTTACAATTGCCTTAAAATTATAATGTAAACAATTTGACCATACAGCTGTAATGTTGTAATATCAAAGCTAGAGGATACCATGGTTAAAAAAATTATATCATTTATAATATTTGTAATATTATGTGCCGGTTTGGCTTTTGCCATATATAAATACCCTAATTTTTTTAAAACTCAAATCAACAAGGCACAAGGGATGTATTATGTTTTTCGCGGAGATAAAGAATTTAAAAACCATAATCTTCAAAAAGCCATTAAATATTATAAAAACGGACTTGCTCTCTACCCGGGACACTATACGGCTTGGTGCAATTTAGGAAGTATATACGTTGCTTACGAAGACTATTTTTCTGCGACCGAAGCGTATGAAGAAGCCATAAAACATAATCCTAATTACATTATTGCAAGAATGAATTATGGTGTTGTTTCGACCGAACGTCTTGGAGATTTTGACGGCGCAATAAGACAATACAAAGCTATACTTGAAACAAAAAGAAAATTATGGTCAATTCCTTTTATTTATAATAACAAAAGAAGTACCAAAATTAACAAAGGGCTTGCCTATTACAACATGGGAGTTGCATACAAACAAAAATCGCTTTATACGGCTGACAATAATTGGGTACTTAAACGTAAATATCTTCAAGATGCCCTAGACTCTTACGAAAAAGCCGCTAAAATCTTAAAAAAGCATTACGACACCAGTTATAATTTGGCCTTAACTCAACATCTTTTGGGCAATTATCACGATGCAGGATTGAATTATTGCAAAGCTATAGAAATTTCACCGTTTAATTATGAAGCGCATTTCAATTTGGCAATTCTTTTAAAACACCTAAAATACTACAAAGAATCCCTTAACGAGCTTGAAAAAGCCACCGATTTAGTAACAAATAGCGAAGGTGCAACAAATCGCCAAAGATATATTTTTGATGTAATGAATGATGTTACTAAAATAATTTTATCTGAAACTGAACCTAACCAGAAAAACAAACTCGGACACAACAATTCTAATTCAGTCATGACATTTGTCGGAGGACAATTTGTCGAAGCTGAAGAATTAGACAATGCTATTTATAAAAACTTTAAAACTTGCCAAGCAAAAGATATTTTCAAAAACGATATAACCGAAGATTACAACAATTTAAATTTAGACAATCACGCTCCGGTTAAGCTTCCGTATTAAAAATTAACCTTTGACGGCACCCTCATTTTCACCGGAAATAAAATATCTTTGCATTGCAAGGAAAAATATTAATATCGGAATAGTTGCCAAAATTGAACCGGCAGCAATAAATCGCCAATTTGAAGAAAACATACCTTGCAAGTTATTTACACCAACCGGCAATGTATACATACTTTCTTTTGTTAAAACAATACTTGGCCATAAAAATTCACCCCAAGAACCTATAAATGAAAAAATAGCAAGTACCGCAAGTGATGGCTTAACCATCGGCAAAAGAACTTTTACAAAAACTTGTACAACATTACAACCGTCAACAATTGCAGCTTCTTCCATTTCTTTTGGAATTGTTAAAAACGCTTGACGCATTAAAAATATTCCAAATGCACTAACCGCAAAAGGTAAAATTAACCCCATAAAACCGGCAAAATCTGAAACATTATCTGTTAAATTTAATTTTAAAGCTATAATATACACCGGCAGCATTATAGCTTGAAACGGGACCATTATCGTCGCCAATATTCCAAAGAATGCAACTTTTTTCCCTTTAAAATTCATTCTGGCCAAAGGATATCCCGCCATCGCAGACAAAATAAGATTCAGTAAAACTGTTCCGCCGGCAACAATCATACTATTTATAAAATATCTTATGAAATCAACCTGTTTCCATACCCCAAAATAATTCGCCCAAGTAAAATCTTTAGGAATTATTTGTGGTGGATAAGCAAAAATGTTCTCATTTACACCCTTTAAGGATGTTGAAATTAACCATACAAAAGGAAATATTGAAAGTATAGATACTACAATAAGCACAAAGTGTATCCAAAAATTTTTAAAATTAAAATGTTTTGTACTTTTCAAATTATCCTCCATACGCTATATTTGATATTTATTTTTTTCAAAGCAAAATATATTAACTAACGAAAAGACCATTACTATTAATAATAAAACAACCGCCATAGCAGAAGCATAACCTAAATCAAGATTTTCGAATGCTCTTTCGTAAATATAATAAACAATTGTTTTACTCGAATTTAGAGGGCCACCTTTTGTCATAACATAAATTTCTGCAAAAACTTTCATCGCGGAAATTGCCGAAATTGTTGTAACAAGTGCAATAGTTGGCATTATATGCGGGATTGTTACGGTCAAATGTTTTGTCCAAAAATTCGCACCATCAATATCACAAGCCTCATACAATTCCTTCGGTACGCTCATGAGTGCAGCCAAGTAAATTATCATATAATATCCAACACCCTTCCATATAGTTACAAAAATAACAGAATATATCGCCCATTTTGTATCCGTAAGCCAACCAATCGGATTTTTTCCAAATAACGTAACCACATAATTAAGGATACCTTGCTCAGCATATAACCATTTGAATGCAATAGCCGCAACAACAATTGAAACAATTACCGGCAAATATATTAAAATCTTATATAATGTAACACCACGAATTTTTTGATTTATTAAAATCGCCAAAAACAACGGAAATATGGCCAAAATCGGCACCGCAACAAATAAATATATAAACGTATTTAAAAGTACTTTATAAAAAATAGGACTTTTAAATAAATCAATATAATTCTGCAAACCTACAAACATCGGCGAATATATATTGTTAGAATAATCTTGAAAACTCAAAAAAATCGTTTGCACAAAAGGAATAAAAAAGAATACCAACAACAATATAAACGCCGGTAACAAAAACAAATATGGTACATATTTCCCATAATACTTAAACATACGGGTATTATAAATAAAAACGAAATCTTTGGCAAGATAAATAAATCAAAAATATATTAGCACAACAATCCAATTATTGAACTTTTTCAAAAAACTTGACAAAAAATATTGTTTGTGTTACAAAGTGAGTGGGGTAAATGTATATTTATAAGTCTTGTCAATTGACGAGACTTTCTTTTTCGCCATGCTCGAGGATATCAAATGTAAAATTTTCTTAATAAATTCATCAATTTATTAAAGTTTTTAATTCTGCATACCGAATAAGTGATTACAACCTAGTCGAAAAAATGGAGGTAGATATGGGATTGTTAAAACAAAAAGGTGCAGATTTAGACAGTACATTACTAGCGAATAATATTCTGCAAGAGCTTGAATCGGTAGATATTGTTGAAGAGAATATTCGATTTACAAAAAAACAACTCGACATGATTAATCGAGGATGTCTTTCAAGTGCTAGAAAAACTGCCGCTTTCTCTGAAAAAATGATTCAGATGATGGAAATGGAACATTTCGATTTTACAGAAGACTTTACCCCGACATTAGAGGATGAAAAAGAAATTGTAGACATTGATATTCCAATTAAATCTTTGTTTGAAAAATTATCAGATTATGTGTGTATTGCACTTGCATCTTAAAATTTGATTAATTTTATTAAAAATTTGAAAGCGGAAATTAAAATTTCCGCTTTTTAGTTATAATTTACGTACAAAAATCGAAGAGTCATGCGCATCAATTCCTCCCGTAGAGAGCAAATTAAAGGAATTTTTACTTGCCAAATTTTGCGTATACTCAATTAAATCTTTATCAAGACAACTTGGATAAGCTTGATAATACGACTCATTTGCGCATAAAAGTTCCTTATTCAAATATATTAAATGTTCATATATTTCATTTATGAGCGTTTGTTCTAATGTTTCACTTTCAAATTCCAAAGATTTTAAAAATTTCGGCTGACAATTTACCGGCAAAACACTTATCCTTGCCGGATGAGCAACTGCAAAAAATCCATCCTGTGCACATTCTTCGAAATGTTCAAATAAATTATCTGCTGAAATATATATATCCGAAGTTTTGTATTTTTCCGCTGTTTCTAGAATTTGAATTATAAACTCTTTATTACTATTAGGCAAGCTTGAATATTTCTGAAGAATATATTTTTTTGCCAAATCTATTGTATAATTCGTCGTGCCGCGTTTTAAATTAGGCTTAAAATTAAAAACTTCTTGACTTGAAAGATTAAGTTCCGGACATAATTGATTCATTTCTTCTATATAATTTTTAACGTTTAAAATTCTGTTTTTGCGCAAATCTTTCAATAAATTACAATACAAACTCTCAAACGGATTTATCGAATAATTAAGCAATTCATAACAAATTGGCTTTTTGTAATTAAACGGATTTGAATGTATAACACTTATTTCACATCCGGCAACAAACTTTAAATTCCGATATTTATATGGATCTTGACTTATCAACTCTATGGCTTTTTGAGCTCCTAAAGTCGTGTCATGGTCGGTTATCGCAACAACAAACTTTTCATTTGGAAATTTCTTGGCCCGTTTGTTGGCATACAAAACCGCATTATCCAAAAATTCAGCAATTGACATTTTACCATCAGATGCTTGAGTATGATTATGAAGATTTATTCTGTGTGACAAATCATCAACATACATTAAATTATCTCCAATACTAAAATCTTTCTCCGTAGCATCTTGCAAAATTTTCTTTAACTGCTGGGGACCAACAATTGAATTTAGCTTAAATTCTTCACCCTTAGGCAAATTTAAAGCTTGTGCGAGTTTCTTATAATATTTTAAATCATCCGGAAATTCGTTTATAATCTTAGAAAATTCAGATTTCAAAACCATTTCTATCGTTTGACCATTTTTAATATTTCCGCGCACTGCGTTTGCACAAAAAGCAATACTCCATAAAGCTGCCGCCCCGACAGTAATCAATGGAATTTTATTTTCTTTAAGCGTTTGGCTAATTTTGTTATTTTTTTTAGACGTCAAAGCAGCACTTTCTTTGTTTGAAAGCACCGGATAAGAATTTTTTGTATTTATTATTGGTTGAACCGACATGGTCACCTTTCACATTTTAGTTTCTTATAAACATGTGAAAAACATTTTTTGCTACACAGAAGTACTTTTTAAAGATTTATATTGTATCAAACATTGAGCAAGTTGATCCGGACAACTTGTAGACTTTGCCCCACAAGGTATACCTTGTAACTTTGAAATAACATCCTCAATCGTCATGCCGGCAACAAGCCTTTTTATCCCTTGAAGATTTCCTTGACAACCGCCAAGAAATTCAACATCAACTATAATATCATTATCTATAGAAACTTGCATTAACGCGCAACAAGTTCCGGAAGTCTTATATTGGATTGTTTCTACTGTCATTATTTACCTCTTTCTATTATTTCAATTTTAATATTGCACTATGTCTATTGGTTGTACCATTTTCTTTACGATACGAAAAAAACTTGTCGTTATTACAAACCGTACAATATGGACAAATATCAATGTTTGATATGCCCAACACCTCAAGTTGCAGTTTATTTATTTTCTTCAAATCGACATACACTTTTTCTGAATTTTGAGAGACCCGCTCAAGATTTACACTTTTATAAAGTTTTTCATAAACATCAAAACCAACTTCAAAACAACATTCTGATATACAAGGCCCTATTATTGCCGAAATATCTTTCGGTTTTGAATTAAATTCATCTATCATTTTCTTGGCAGTTTTAAACGTAATTCTTTCTGCAGTTCCGCGCCAACCACCATGGATAACGGCCCCGATGTTTTGTGATGTATCGTATAAGATTATCGGTGTACAATCCGCAAAACTCAAATAAATTCCCAAACGTTTATCCGTCAAAATAAGAGCGTCTGCTTGTGGGTAGGTCTCAATGTTATAATCTGCTATTGCAATATTTGAACTGTGCGTTTGTTCCGGAGAAATTAATTTTTCCACTCCTAAATACTCGATTATATCTCGCATATTTTGTCGTGCAATTGGAATATAATTTTCATCTTTTGTACGAATAAAACTCGTACGCGTAGTAAAAAGTACATTTTCAAGACTCTTTACTCTCAATATTTGTTTGCCCGCTATCTTGTCGAAATAAAACATAAGTTTATTATAATATAAATAAACTATTGATACATATAAAACAATTTACTATAATACAATTAGATTGGAAGTCTTATAATATGAAAACTTTAATAATTATCGCTATTTGCTATCTCATTGCACACAATTTAAAATATCTAAAAAAAATACAACGAGAACAGAAAATTAATTTCTTATTTTTAACAATATTTTTGATTATGTTATTCATTCCTATGAGCAACATAAACAAAAACGATATTTCAAAAGAAGAAGGCAAAAAACTTAGTAAATGGCAACCTTTAATCTTAAAAAACAATAAAATAAATTTTGAATTTGGTAAAAACTTTGACCAATGGTTTAATGATAGATTTTATTTAAAGCAGCAATTCGTTCATCAGCATTCAGCAATTTCAATGTTTTTAGCAAACAGATGCAAAAACGGCTTTGTTGATGACGAAACTCAAATAATTTATCCTACATCAGCATTTGGCTATACTTCAATAAAAACAATCAAAAAATATTTCAAATATCTATACGATTTTAATGACTACTGTACAAGCAAAAACATTAAGTTATACACATTAATTGTACCCAACAAAGCCGCAATTCACAAATCAAAATATAACCACAAAAACGATGATTATAAACATGAAGATTTTTTAAATTACATTAATGAAATACAAAAAGAAGATAAAATAAAAGTTATATACCCATATGAGTCAATGATAAAAGCTGTCAACAATGGAGACATTCTTTTTTTCAAAACAGAACATCATTGGACAGATGACGGAGCCTTTATCGGATATAAAGAATTGATGAAAACAATTCAAAAAGACTTTCCAGATATAAAAACCTTAAACGAAAACGATTACAACTATTTTTACAACACAATGGTTAGAGGGGAATTTAATAGAAAATTCAACTATGGGAATGAATGTAGGGAACGTGGACTATCAAATTCATTATGCAAAAAATATCATCAATACAATTATCGATATTTCAAACATAAAGACTTTGACCATTTAGAAAGTTCAATCTTTGATGAAAAATTTCGTTTCGGAAAACTTTATCATTATGATAAAGGAGCAAATTATCGTGTTATTCAATTAGGAACAAGTCAAAACGAAAATTTAGCAGAATTTACAGCTTTTACATTTAAGGACATAAAAAGAATTAGAAATAATGGAGTAAAAAATATTGATGATGAGGACAATTTTAAAATAATAAAATATTACGAAAACGAAATATTAGATTACAAACCTGATATTATAATATTTTGCATAACGTATAGGAATTTAAAAAATTTAAATAATTTATTTAAAATGGAGTAATTTTAATGTTATTTAGTTCTATGACATTTATCTATATATTTTTACCGATAGTTTTGCTATTACATTGGATTGCCAAACCAGAATTAAGAAACCTTGTTCTTTTAATAGCTAGCATAGTTTTTTACGCTTGGAACGAACCAAAATATCTACCAATTATGCTTTCAATAATATTCATAAACTATTTCGGAGCTCTTGCTATTCAAAATTGGCAAAAACATAAAAAACTGATATTGTTTTTTACTATTATAATGAATTTAGGTTTTTTGATATATTTCAAATATTTCAATTTTCTGATTAACAATCTAAATTCTTTATTCAATCAAAGTTTCAATACATTACACATAATTATGCCAATTGGGATTTCTTTTTACACATTTCAAGCATTATCTTACATTATAGATGTTTATAAAGGAGAGTGCAAAGCTCAAAAAAACTGGTATAAATTGGCATTATTTATTTGTTTATTCCCACAACTAGTAGCAGGCCCCATACTAAAATATCACGATATTGAAACTCAAATTGAACATCGAAAAATAAATTTTGAAAACACTTCATTAGGAGTTAAACGATTTATTATTGGTTTATCAAAAAAAGTATTAATCGCCAATACTTTAGGTGTAATAGTTGACAAAATATTCATACAAGATCCTCAAGATTTTTCTCAAGCTATTGCTTGGCTAGGTTCAATAGCATACACACTTCAATTATATTTTGATTTTAGTGGATATTCAGATATGGCAATCGGCTTAGGATTAATCTTTGGATTTAAATTTATGGAAAACTTCAATTATCCATACATTTCTAAATCAATTACTGAATTTTGGAGAAGATGGCATATATCCCTATCAACATGGTTCAAACAGTATGTATATATACCTCTTGGAGGCAATAGGATAGGAAAAATAAAAACATTAATAAATTTGGCAATAGTATTTATATTAACAGGGATTTGGCATGGCGCTGAATGGACATTTATTATTTGGGGTATCTGGCACGGGTTATTTATTATTATTGAAAAAATATTTAAAATAAAAGATTTCGACAGCAAAGAGCATAACATCTTAATTAATATCCTAAGGCACATTTATTGCTTATTTATAATTATAATCGGTTGGGTTCTATTTAGATCTGAAAATATACATTATGCACTTCAATATCTTGCAAATATGTTTGGGTTGTTAGAATTTGATGATTTAAATTTCCAATATAATTGGCACCATTACATAAATAAAATGCACATACTTCCTTTCGTATTTGCATTATTTTGTTGCACACCAATATTTAAAAATATACTATATTGCAATAATAAACCGTTAAAAATATTTATAAATGCTTGGTTATTGTTACTATTTTATTTATCAACAATCACAATAGCCAGTGATACATATAATCCATTTATATACTTTAGATTTTAAACTCGGCAAGTATTTAATCTTTTAATCTGCTTATCATTTTAAAAAGAAGATTTTATCGAAATAAAACAAGGATTTATTGTAATATAAATAAAAACTTATTTATATTTGCTTTTTATTTTGTTTTTTCTTCGGGAAATGAACACGCAAATCTATTCTACTATCCGTCAAATTGTACACAAAATACGCAATATCATGCACATAATTATCAAATCTAGGCAATTTACCCTCTTGATTCAACCTCTCCATTGTCCTTAAATTCTCAAGCATATACTGCTGAGATGCTGGGTGTATTCTTGCCCATTCTCTCGGCGCAATACTCGACTTTGATGCGTTACATAATTTGCACATACCAATTAAATTTTTCAAGTTATTATCACCATTACGTTTTTTAGCAACAAAATGATCGACAGTAAAGCCCGAAGCTTTAAATAAACCTTGAATAAAAGCTTTATATTCATCGTTATTATTTTTTATCATTGCACTTTCTAGCGGATATGCCAAATTACTTATTGCAATACAATGTCTAAAATCATAAAAAATTAAATCCTTAATTTTAAATTTATCAAGATTTTGATGCTGTAAATCCCTTTTAGAGAGATTACGAAAACGTACATAATCAAAATATTGGATATTGCGACTTTGCAAAAACATATCTTCCAAATTTCGAGCAAATATTTTTAGATTTTCACGTTCTTCTGCAGTTCCAATATCTGAATTTCCTTTTTGGTTAAGAGTTTGAATAATATTTTTTAGTTCATTCCGCACCCTAGTACTTGCAGCCAATTGAATTTCAAGCATCAATTCTTTTCCATCAATATTAGGATTTTCGGTACTTATATCTTTTATCAAATCAACATACCATTTTAATTCTGAGTGGATATATTTTTCATACTTATTCAAAATACTGCCCAATTCTTGAACATTTTTTGATTTTCTTATTTCAGACATAATTAATCTTTTTTTCTGTTGATTAATCATTGGAGTTCCACAACTTGAGCAAGGGATATCCTCATCAATTTCTATCGGTAAAAAATCGGGTCTTTCTCGTACAAATTTTACATGCTCAATTTTTCCAGTAATATCTCTGAACGGTATTTCCACACGACTTGCTGACGCCCACTTCATAATATTTGCAAATTTCAATAAGTATTTAGGCTCAACATTCAAGGTTTCTGTACCCATCGCATGCGTCAAATCTTCCAAATAAGTATTGAAATTTCGTTGGAGTTTGTCGTAATCAGCCCGCTTAGGAAAAAATGTATCTCTTTTATGTCTAAACGAATTACAATCTCCACAAATCAAGACCCTATTCGCCGGTATTTCTTCAAATTTTTCGTTATCAGTAATTTGAGTCAAAACATTTTGCGAACCTTTAAAAAGACTACGAAACGCAAACATCATACATTCTTGTTTTGAATTATTTTCCAAATCCGGCACAAAAAGTGCTGTCTGATTAAGGCTTGCAGACTTTATTGAGTTCATTACATGGTTATATATTTTTCGTTGATCTTGAGCTTCCAATTTACCTAGAGTGTCATTAATAATCTTTTTTAAATTATGGTAATCATAATATTTCGAATCATCACTCTTCTCGGCTTTTAGATTTTTAATGCACTTTTTAACAAGTTTTTCGTCTAATAATGTGAAAGACTCTAAATCAACCTTATCTTGTAAATATTCAATTGAATTATCTATTTCATCAGACATTTTGTCACATCCAGCCTTACGCATTTGCAACAAAAAATCTGTCAATTCAATCTTCGAATTTGATTTTATTATTTTTGCTGCCGCACTAACAACATCCTTATTATATGTAGGCAAATATTCTTGATTTTTTGATACCAATCTCAAATAATCATATGGAGATTTAATTTGCTTTGCCTCTTCTAAAATCTGATTATATTTCTCTTCATTTAACATTTTCGTACCGCAAACGGGACAACTAATCCCGTTAAGTTTTTGCAAATTCATACCCAAATCGTCCACTTTTGGCTGAATATTACACTCAAAGGAATCGTTCGACGGTTCTACAACACTTTTTTCTACTTGTTTATTTGAAGAAAATGGTATTTTATATATATTTTTAAAATTAATATTTAAAATCGGAGTAATCATATCTATGGTTTCAAAACTTCTAAAATAAATATTTGCTATTTTTTTAAGAACTATTAAATTTTAGTGAAAACTTAATTATATATGTTAAAATCAATATTAGTAACAAGATACGGAAAGGAATATCATGACACTTACTGCTGAAGAAATAAAATTCGACCCGGGATTTATTCAACATTTAAACGCTTTAATCCCTACGCTAGAAAATATTTACACAACATTGAACAGATTTAAAAATTTTGCACAAAAACGCAATCAATTTAAACTATACTATCCCAGATTAAAAAACCTGGTAAATTCTTATATTGGATTTTATTTAGGCTGCATGCTATGGGCAATGGTCTTAAAAAACGAAGGTAAACAACCGGTAATCGGAAATTTATGTTATGGCGGTACATTTGACGATGACACTTTATTTGAAGTCAATTGTTTGCTTCAATATGTTGAACAATTAGAAAAAGATGCGAAATACTACATTAACGAAACCTACAAAGCACAAGATTTTGAAAAAAACATTTTAAACGCATATAAAGAATTTCTAAGCCAAAATGAAGGTTTTGTAAAATGTCAAAACACCGATGATATAAAAATTCCTTCATCACTAAAAACTCCGTCAACACAAGAAATACAAACCATAACAAATACAGTAAAAGATGTTGTTGAAACCGGAGATTTTACAAAATTTTATAATATCAAGGACCTAATTTTGTAATGTTCACATTAAAAGAAAAACTTTATCAAATGTTCATCCTCGGAACGGACGGAGGATGTTATATAAAAGCCTTACAGAACAACCTTGGCGGAATAATTTTCTTTTCACAAGACATACAAACTGAAAATCAATTCAAACAACTTGTCTCAGAGTGTAACAACTGCGCAAAAACCAAACCTTTTCTTTCTATCGACCAAGAAGGTGGCCGAGTTGAACGCACAGAAAACATTCACTCCGGCAAGAAATATCTTTCTGCAAAATTTGCATACGAAAAAGGTACAGAATTTTTAATAAACCAAACCGAAAGTATTGCAAACGAAATAAAAAATTATGGCCTTAATCTTAATTTTGCACCATGCGTTGATGTTAACACAAACCCGAACAATCCCATTATTGGCGAACGAGCTTTTGCAAACAACACTCAAGATGTTATATTAGGCGGAAAAATCGTTGCTGAAACCTACCGAAAAAACGGCATTATTCCTTGTGCAAAACACTTCCCGGGGCATGGCGATGCTAATACTGATAGTCATTTAACTTTGCCAGAAATAACATTATCTCAAACTGATATTGAACAAAACCACATAAAACCATTTCAAGAACTTATTAAAAACGGAATAGAAATGATAATGATTGCCCATTTAGATGTCCCATTTTTATCCGACGCAAAAGGTATACCTACATCACTAAGCCAAAAAACCGTTACCTATTTGCGTAAAAACTTGGCATTTGACGGAATATTAATATCCGACGATATGATAATGAAAGGGGTATCAAAATTTGGCCCCCTCAAAGCTTGCGAAATGGGTATTCGAGCCGGACTTGATATGTTTATATACAGAAACTCTACCCAAGAAACAATAAACTTGATAGATAATTTAGTAATTTTGGCCGAAAACGACGACGAGTTACGACAAAATATAGAAAAATCTTTTATTCGAATTCAAAAAGTTAAAAATAAATTTATTTAAATTGCCAGTTTACTTTTTTTGCAATAAAATAAGGTTAAGATGAAAAACATACGCCAAACAAATGCAAATATTCATAGGGATTCGTGGGTTGAAATAAATGTGGAACATATATCGCATAACATGAAAGAATTGCGCAAAAACATTCCACAAAACGAAAAACTCCTTGCGGTTGTAAAAGCCGATGCTTATGGTCACGGCTCAGTTATGTTGGCTCCGACACTTTTGGCTTCCGGCGCAGACATGCTTGGTGTTGCATCTATTGATGAAGGTGTTGATTTAAGGGCTGCAAAAATAAATTGTAACATATTAGTTTTAGGTGCAGTTCCCGTTTGGGCAGTTGAAAGCGCTATCAAATACAATCTTACCATCTCTATATTTTCAAAAGAACATCTACAAGCTTGCAAACACGCATACGAAAGGACTGGCCAAAAAGTTCGGGCGCACATCAAACTCGATACCGGCATGAATAGAATAGGAATTTCACCGGATGAGGCGTCAGAATTTATCAAACAAGTACAAAACTGTGATTACATAAGCTTAGAAGGAATATTTACCCATTTAGCGTTAGCGGAAGACCGCAAAGAAACTTTTAAACAAATTGAAAAATGGAACAATGTAATTTCACAAATCAATACCAATGGTTTGCTACTACACATTTTAAACACAGCAGGAACAATGTGTTACAACGTAGAAACTGCAAACATGCGCAGAGCCGGAATTGCAATTTATGGATTATATCCTGATTTGCCTCCAAACGGAGAAATTAACAAACCAAACCTAAAACCGGTAATCTCACTAAAAGGCCGAGTAGTAAATATTCACGAAGCAAAAGACGGTGAAGGTATTAGCTATGCACACACTTACAAAGCCAAAGGGAATCGAAAAATTGCAACCGTTCCCCTTGGTTACGCCGACGGAATTCCAAGAGGTCTATCTAACAAAATTTACGGAACAATTAATGGGCAAAAAGTACCTCAAGTCGGTAATATCACAATGGATCAAATGATGTTTGATATAACTGATGTAAATGTAAATTTAGGAGATGTTATATCACTTCTTGACGAAAACAATTCTATAGATGAATGGGCAAAAATTCTCGGCACAATCAATTACGAACTTACTTGTCGTTTAAAATTGCGCTTGCCTAGAGTTTATACAAGATAAAAATGGAGAAACAATGCAAGAATTTAATTTAGGAATAATAGGAGGCGGCCCTGCGGGCTATACTGCGGCATTACATGCAAAAGACCAAGGACTTTCCGTCGTAATGTTCGAAAAAGATGCAGTTGGAGGAACTTGTTTAAACAAAGGTTGCATACCGACAAAGGCAATTATGCACATATCTGAATTGTATAATGAACTAAAAACTTGCGAACCCCTAGGAATTACAGCTGAGAACATATCTTTAGATTACGAAAAAGTCGTCACCCAAAAAAACAATATTGTAGCAAAATTAAAAAAATCACTTGAGCTTACTCTAAAAAATAGCGGAGTCGTTACAGTTCTTGGAGAAGCCGTTTTAGGTAAAGAAAACATAATTACTTGCAATAACGAAACATACAAATGCAACAAAGTTATCGTCGCAACAGGTGCAAAACCAAGAGAGATTAAGGGGTTGGAATTTGATCACAAATTCATTTTATCATCTGATGATATTTTAAATCTTACTCAACTTCCTAAGAACATAACCATTGTTGGTTCCGGAGCAATCGGCATAGAATGGGCAAGAATTTTTTCAAATTTTGACGTGGAAGTTACAATAATCGAAATGGCCGACCACCTTGTACCGTTGGCAGATATCGAAGTTTCAAAACGTGTTGAAAGGATTTTTAAAGCAAAGAAAATTAAAACTCATTTGAACACTTATATCGAAAAAATAAACAACCATCAAATAACCCTCAAAAACGGTGAAACATTTGATACAGATTGCATATTGGTTGCAGTTGGCAGAGAAATCGTAAATCCTTGCAAAAACGCCGACTGTACTTTCCTTGGTGATGCTTATGGTTCAATCCAACTTGCGCATTTCGCAAGCAAACAAGCAATTGCCGAAATTAAAGGTATAAAATTCAATCCTGATTTAACCCCTTCCGTAATCTACGGGACGCCTGAAATAGCTTGGATTGGCAAACGCGAACAAGACTTGCCAGAAGGAACATACCAAAAAGCAACCCTATTGATTTCAGCACTGGGAAAAGCCCACTGCGACAATTGTACAGAAGGCTTTATCAAAATATTATCTCAAAACGACCGCATAATCGGAGCTCATATTGTATCAAAAGAAGCATCCGCTCTAATACAACAAGTTCTTATCGCAATGCAAAACAACATATCTCCGGACAAGTTAAAAGAAGTATGTTTCGCACATCCAACATACTCGGAAGGTCTATTTGAATGCCTATTTAGGCTCTAGTGACCGTTGGAACCTTTAAACTTGGTAAAAGCACCAAAATGATAGTACGAATCAGGATCCGGCGCAAACCAACGTCTTTTTCTTTTTACTTTTGTTTTGGTTTCTGATGATGCTTCAACAATATTTCCATCCGCATCAATCGTTTCAACCGCATATCCGTTTTTCTTCAAAGCTTCAGTATGTTCACGTTCAGCTCTATATGTATCACCATCCAAAGCCATTGCAACTGATGTTGCGACTACAAGCAATGATAAAACAAACAAAATCTTTTTCATTTTATTCTCCTTTTTGTTTTCTTGTTATTATATTTATATTACTTAATAAAAAATTATGCAATATAATCAACAATATTATATAATTTTTTTAACAAATTACTACATATATAAAAGGAAAAACAATGAAAAGATTGCCTGATTATTTAAAAAGACCGATAATTGATACGGATAAAACCCGTTTTGTTCGAAAAATTTTAAAAACAAAATGTCTTAATACAGTATGCGAAAACGCACGCTGCCCGAACAAAAATGAATGTTACACAAAAAACACCGCTACATTTTTGATTATGGGCAACAATTGCACACGAAATTGCAGATACTGTAACATTACTTGCGAAAGACCTGAACCTCTTGATTTGGAAGAACCTAAACACATTGCACAAGCGGTTGAGGCATTGGGTTTGAAATATGCAGTTATCACATCCGTCACAAGAGATGATTTGCCGGACGGCGGCGCAGAACATTTTGCCAACTGTATCAAAGAAATCCGCGCTCTGACACCAGAAACAAAAATTGAAATATTAACTCCTGATTTTAAAGGAAATAAAAATTCATTAAATACTATCATTAGCGCACATCCAAACGTATTCAACCACAATATCGAAACCGTTAAACAAGTATTCAAAACGGCCAGACCACAAGGAGACTATGATATTTCTTTAAATGTTTTAAAATATATAAAGGAAAACAGTGATATTCTAACAAAATCTGGCTTAATGATAGGCCTTGGAGAAACCTACGAAAATATTGAAGAAACACTTGTTGATTTAAAATCTGTAGGTTGTGACATCCTAACTATCGGACAATATATTCAACCTTCAAAAAAACATCTTGAAGTCAAAAAATTTTACACAGAAGAAGAATACGAACATTTAAGAAAACTTGCCCAAAAAGTAGGTTTTAAACATTTCCAAATTGGCCCGCTTGTACGGAGTTCATATCGCGCGGCAGAAATAATTTAGAAAGAGAAAAAGGGCCAACATTTTTTTAATGTTGGCCCTTAAAATTTATTTATTTTTATTATGCTGCGATATTTAATTTGTCGCCTGGATGAATCATTACGTGATAATTATCTTCTTCCCATTTTAGATTGTTTTGTGCGATTAATCTATCGGTTTCTTTTCTAATTTCAGCATTTGTTGGTTTATAATCTTCTTTGCCTTCTTTTTTGGCTTGGTCAATTAAGTTTTGTTTTGCGATGTTCCATACGCAATCACCTTCCTTAACTGTGTATTCGCTATCCGGTGCCGGTACAACCGGTTCTGGTTCCGGAGTTGGAACTGGTGCAACTGTTGGTTCCGGTGCTACTGTTGGTTCCGGTGTTACTGTTGGTTCCGGTGTTACTTTATCTTTTTTATCGCCACCAGAGCACATTGCGATACCTAATGCTCCGAGTCCAGCTACGATTAGCGCACCGACAACTGCCCATCCTTTTTTACCTTTTACGGCATTTCTAATTCCTGCCCAGAAACCTTTGCCCGTTTTCTTAGTTTTCTTAGTTTTCTTAGTTTTCTTATGGTTATCACCATTGTCTGTTCTTTTGTTATCACCATTGTCTGTTCTTTTGTTATTATCAATGTCTGTTGGTTCTGGAGCTTTTGTTGGCGCGGTCGGTGTTGTTGGCGTTGTTGGCGCTGTTGGCGTTGTTGGCGCTGGAGCTTTTGTTGGTTCTGCTGGTGCTGGAGGATTGCCGCCGCCATTATCTTTCAACATATCCGAATATACCTTTCCATCTCTGTGTGGGAAAATTGAGTTGTTGCCAACTTTCGTGATATCGCCCAAAGGAGCTTGTTTTCGCAATAAATCAGGTCCTCTACGAACGATAAATTCTTTTGCCAATTTTTCCGAATTGAACGACTGAATAACTTTGTCACCCATTTTTACTTCAAATTTCCCGGTTTTTTTGTTGAATTCATGCCAAATAGCTGTTGAATGCCCAGCATTACCCTTTCCCGTTACCGGATTGCCTACTTTGCGTCCGCCATATTCGTAACCAAAAATGTCTTCCCATTGTCCATAGCCAATGTAACTGTTGATTCCTTGTACCATAATTCTTTCCCCTTTTCTCGTGTTATATGTGTTCCCCTGATGTTTTTATAAACAAATTTTGTTTGATAAAATTGCCTAATCAATTCGAAAAAAATTCAAAAGTGATTTACAAAAAACCGACAAAAGCCTTTTACAGCAAAGTTTTTATGCACTTAACATTTCTTAATATTAAACTGATATTAAGCTTTCATAAAGATTGTAAAAAATACACTTGCTTTTAGTTTTACTTTGGTATAAAATGTAATTGTGAAATAAATCACAATTTGCAAATCATAAATTTGTACTTAAAAGGAGAAATAAAGTTATGACAACAAAAAGCAAGAAAAATGTGGAAAGCCTAGAAAAGGCACTTAGCCACGATTCTATCGTTGACAGCCCTGAAAAACTTGAATTGTTACTTGAAAGAGTAAAAAAAGCACAAAAAATTTACTCAACTTACACTCAAGAACAAGTTGACGCAATTTTCAAGGCTGCAGCTACAGCAGCAGACAAGGCTCGTATTCCTTTAGCAAAAATGGCAGCTGAAGAAACCGGTATGGGCGTTGTAGAAGACAAAATCATTAAAAACCACTTTGCAAGTGAATACATTTACAACAAACACAAAAATGCAAAGACTTGTGGAATTATCAGCGAAGACAAAACAAACGGCATCAAAGTTGTTGCTGAACCTCTCGGAGTTATTGCAGGTATCATCCCTACAACTAACCCAACTTCAACAGCAATTTTCAAATCTTTGATTGCTCTAAAAACAAGAAACGCTATCGTATTTTCACCACACCCTAGAGCTAAAAAATCAACTATTGAAGCTGCAAGAGTTGTGTTAGAAGCTGCAGTAAAAGCTGGTGCTCCGGAAGATATTATCGGATGGATTGACGTACCTTCACTTGAGCTTACTAATATGGTAATGACACACCCTTCAGTTAACTCAATTTTGGCTACAGGTGGTCCTGGAATGGTTAAAGCAGCTTATTCATCAGGTAAACCTGCATTAGGTGTTGGCCCTGGTAATACACCGGCTATCATTGACGAAACCGCTGATATCAAAACCGCAGTTTCTTCAATTTTGATGTCAAAAACTTTCGACAACGGTATGATTTGTGCTTCTGAACAAGCTATCGTTTGTGTAAAAGAAGTTTATGACGAAGTTAAAAAAGAATTAGAATACCGTGGTGCATATATCTTAAATGAAAAAGAAGCTGAAAAAGTTTCTAAAATCATTTTAACAGAAGCGGGAACAGTAAACCCTCAAATCGTTGGTCAACCAGCATACAAAATCGCTGAGCTTGCAGGCGTAACCGTTCCTAAATGGGCAAAAGTTATCGTTGGCGAAGAAAAAGAAGTTGATGTTAAAAATCCGTTCGCACACGAAAAATTGTCTCCGGTATTGGCATTATACAAAGCTAAAGACTTCAATCAAGCAGTAGACATGGCGCACGACCTAGTTATTTTGGGCGGTGCGGGCCACACTTCTGTATTGTATACTGATGCCAGAACTCAAGAAAGAATTAACTATTTCTCAACAAAAATTCCTACTTGCAGATTGCTTGTAAACTCTCCATCTTCACAAGGTGGTATTGGTGACTTGTACAACTTCAAGTTGGAACCATCTTTAACACTTGGTTGCGGATCTTGGGGCGGTAACGCTGTAAGTGGTAACGTAGGTGTTGAACACTTATTGAATTACAAAACAGTTGCTGAAAGGAGAGAAAATATGCTTTGGTTCAAAGTTCCGCCAAAAGTTTACTTCAAAAGAGGCGCTATTGATTTGGCTCTTCGTGAACTTCAAGGCAAAAAACGTGCATTTATTGTTACTGACAGATTCTTGTTCAACTCAGGCGCTGTTGACAGCATCGTAAAAGTTTTGGATGAAGTTGGCATTGATCATCAAATCTTCTTTGATGTAAAACCAGACCCAACATTGTCTACAATTCACCAAGCAATGGAAATCATCCGACCTTATGAACCGGATGTAATCATCTCTCTTGGTGGCGGTTCTCCAATGGATGCTGCAAAAATCATGTGGTTACTATACGAACAACCGGAAACAGTATTCGAAGATATCGCAATGAGATTTATGGACATCAGAAAAAGAATTTGTTCTATTCCTGAATTGGGCAAAAAAGCTACTATGGTTGCTATCCCTACAACTTCAGGTACTGGTTCGGAAGTTATACCGTTTGCAATCATTACAGACGATGAAACTCACGTAAAATACGCTATCGCTGATTACGCATTGACTCCTAATATGGCAATCATTGACCCTAACTTCGTTGACGGTATGCCTAAAGGATTGACTGCTGCTTCAGGTTATGATGCATTAGTTCACTCATTGGAAGCTTACGTTTCAGCTTTGGCTACAAACTTCACAAACTCTAACGCATTGGAAGCTACTAAGTTGATTAAAAAATACTTGGTACGTTCATACAACGAAGGTGCTAACGACCCAATTGCAAGAGAAAAAATGCACTATGCAGCAACAATAGCCGGTATGGCGTTTGCTAACTCATTCCTAGGTTTGTGCCACTCAATGGCTCACAAATTAGGTGCTATGTTTAACGTTCCGCACGGTGTTGCTAACGCATTGTTAATCTGCCAAGTTGTTAAATACAACGCAACAGATTTCCCTAGAAAACAATGTATTTTCCCTCAATACAAATTCCCTAACGCTAAGACTAAATACGGTCAAGTTGCTGATGAATTAGATTTGGGCGGAAAAAATGACGATGAAAAAGTTCAATTGTTAATCGACTTCTTAACTCAAATGAAGAAAGATTTGAACTTGCCAATGTCTATCAAAGACTTCGGTGTTTCAGAAGAAGACTTCATGGCTAAGTTGGACGAAATGGTTGAATTGGCATTTGACGACCAATGTACAGGTGCTAACCCTGCGTACCCTCTAATGGAAGACATCAGAGCTATTTACTTAGATGCTTTCAAAGGTGAAGTTCGCGACTATCAAACAAAATAGTTCATCGTAACAAACATACAAAAGCCGGATATGAAAATATCCGGCTTTTTATATTTTAAAATTCAAACGAAAAACTTATATATTATCTTGGCTTTTTCTTAGGAATAATCAAAAACGATTTTACACTACGTCCGGCACCATCACCTTTTGTTGATACAACTTGATATTTGTTTAAATAATTCATTGAAGTCGAACTTCCGCCATCAAACGCCATAGCCCTATCAAGACCGAGCTTTTTACACAATTCGTGAACATCATACATATCCATAGGATTTTCGTCCGTTATTATCAAAATATGCGCGTCACCATCTTTGACCCCGATAATTGTTCTGGAAGTCTTATGTAATACTGATGCTGATTCTCTAATAACATTTCCATCTTCATCACGTACCACAAAAAACTCTTCTTCTAATTTTAGTTCAGGATATACTAAAGGGCCTCCTTGTGCTGCATTTATAATAGAACAAGCAAAGTCTATCGGCGCTTTATGAGGCATAATTTCGTATCTATAAGAGGTTTTGCCTTCATAACACTCAATAATTCTAAACTCACTTCGATTTAATATTTTATCTAAATTCTTGCGTAAATAAGCATCTGAAGTTAAATTTTCATTGAATATAGGGTCTTCTACAGTTTGCCTATCAGTTGTTATATAAGAAATACTTTTTTGATTTGCGGGGTCAAAAAAACCGGCATTTACCGTCAACAAGCTATTGTAACGACGATGAGCTTCTTTTGCAGTAATCAAATTTTCAGAAGTTACAAAACGGACTTTTTCCTTTATTTTTTCACCTTTTAAAACTATATGATAAATCCCGTCCTCGAATTTAACCGTAATATCCTTTGCCAAACAAGGCAAAGATAAACTTATTAAAGCAAAAATCAATATAGCAAAAAATTTCTTCATATCATAAATCCTTGGTTCTATAGAAAGCTACAATAGCACATATAAAAGCAACCGGCGGAAGCATAGCAGTAATCAAAGGATGTAAAACTCCTTTTTCTGCAAGAACGTCAAAAAACGGTAACGTTATATAATATGCAAAAATACATCCGATTGCAATTGCAAATCCAACCATGCGCTGTTCACGAGGTTTGCTAAAGCCTAACAACGCACCCATAATCGCTAACAACAAACATACAAATGGGTGGAAAAACCTTTGCAAATATTTATTTAATATGTGCCGATATTCCTCTTCCATATTTTCAGATTTTAACAGTTTTAAGTAATTTCTTAACTCCGAATTGGTAATTTCGCGTTCTTTTTTAGTTGCATAGGTCATTAATGTATACGCATTCTTAGCATATTCACCTTCAAGAATATCCATTTGCGGAATTTGTGCAATATTTGTAAAAATTCCATCCGAAGAAATCTGATATCTTGAAACATCTTCTAATACCCATTTATCCGGCAAAGTCGTACCGGTTTTTGCAATATATATATCGGACATTTGATGAACATCAGTATAATTTTTGCCAGAAAACTTCAACACAATAACGTTTTGCATTTTATCTCTCAAAAATCTTGACACAATAACCGCCTCGGTTGGAACTTGGTTTTCGTCTTTCTTAGTATAAATATACTGAGTCAAGTTCGCATGATTTCTGATTTCATTAATTTTGCGAACCGAATACGGTATCAATTTATCAAACGTAACAAAACAACAGCCGGTTACTATTAAACTCAACACTATTACCGGCGCAATAATACGCTTGAAAGACATTCCAACTGCACGAAAAATAGTAAGCTCCGAATCTTTACTCAATTTGTCAAATGTAAAAATCGAGCCTAACAACAACCCCGCCGGAAACGCATTACCTAAAATTTTAGGCAACTCATAAAACAAAATTAATGCCCCAGTTTTGGCTGTAATTTTACCGGCTAAAACCGCTTTTACCGTATTTAAAAGCATTTCCGGTGCAATCCAAATAACCGTAAACAACAAAATAGCAACAAATGTTGTCAATGCTACTTGATTAAATATGTATTTATCATAAACCGTTATCTTAGGGAATTTCATTACAGAGCAAAATCCTTTCCTAAATAAAATTCTTTAGCAACCGGATCAACCGCAACATCTTGGCTCCGCCCTTGTATTTTTATTTGTCCGTCAAAAATCACATACGCTCTATCGGTAATCGAAAGAGTTGCTTTCGGATTGTGGTCCGTAATCAAAACCCCTAAACCTTTATCTTCAGAAATTTTACGGATATTATCCTTAATTTCGCCAATTGCAATAGGGTCAATACCTGCAAAAGGTTCATCCAACAACATAAAATCAGGGCTTGCTGCAAGGGCACGCGCAATTTCAACCCTTCTTCTCTCTCCCCCGGACAACGAAACCGCAGCATAAGAACGTAATCTTAAAATCCCAAATTCAGAAAGAAGTTCTTCTAATTTTCTTTTCTTTTCGTTAACGGTTAATTTGTCATTCATTTCAAGAACAAGCTTGATATTATCTTCAACCGACAATTTTCTAAAAATAGAAGCTTCTTGTGGAAGATAACCTATTCCGGCCTTTGCTCTTATATTCATTGGTGCATTCGAAATATCCCGACCATCAAGATAAATATTACCTTTGTTTGGCTTTACTAACCCTACTACCATATAAAAAGTGGTCGTTTTCCCCGCACCATTCGGCCCCAAAAGACAAACAACTTCACCTTTATTAATTTCAAAACTTACATCATTTACTACACTTCTATCGCCATAAATTTTGATGAGGTTTTTCGCTTCTATTTTCATAATATCCCCTTCTTATATCCTTGAAAACATTTTATATTAAAAATACAGTTATGGCAATTATCCTATAAAAATATTTTTAAAAATTATTCGGCATAAGATTCGCCAACCGTATCAATCGCCTCAACTTTGATATCAGTAATCAATTCAGAATAAGAGATTACAACAATAGTCGGAATATGACGTTCCAATAGTTGGTATAATGGCAACCTAATCCTTGGAGAACACAATACGACCGGCTGCTCACCACACGCCTGATGTGCACGCATCAAGGTTGTTGCCGTTGATTCTATCAACTCTTGAACTTGCATTGGATTTAGCAAAAACATTGTACCTAACTCAGTTCTTTGACAACTTTCATCCAAAATCTTTTCCCAATCTGGCGAAAGAGTTAGTGCATACAAAACATTATCTTCAGTCACATTTGCCAAACAAATTTGACGTCCGAGAGCTGCACGCAACCTTTCAGATAAAATATCCGGCTCTTTTGAAAAACGTGCATAATCACAAAGTCTTTCAAAAATAAATATAATATCTTTAATAGAAACTTTTTCCCTAATTAAGTTTACAAAAATCTTTCTCAAATCACTTGTTGAGATAATTGTAGGCACCAAATCATTGACCAATGTAGGGTCTTGCGAACGCACAAGTTCCATCAACTTCAACACATCAGTCTTGGTCATGACCTCATCAACGTGCTTGCGGACACATTCTTGCAAGTGTGTAACAATAACGTCAGTTGAATCTACCGCTGTAACCGAACGTGCCGCTTTTGCATCATCAGCCGTAATCCAATACGCTTGAGTTTGATAAGTAGGGTCAATACCAATTATAGCATCTTGCGGGACATCTTTTCTCGTTGCATCCCATTGATCCGCAATTACCATAAATCGACTCGGATAAACATAACCGGTTGCCACAGTGTTTCCACGAATTGATATCATGTATTCATTCGCATCCAACGCTGATGAATCCATAATTCTTATGTTTGGAATAATATAACCTAATTCATCTGTAACTCTTTGACGAAGTGCAGCGATTTTTGCAAGCAATTGACCTTCTTGGTCTGGATCTGCAATTACAAGCAAATTAGAACCAACTTGCAAACTCAATACGTCAACCCCTAAACGCTCATACATTCTGTTCGGGTTAACCAAATCTTGCATATTTTGTCTAACGCTTTCCAATTGCCCAAGTTGAGATTGAACATCAGCGTTAATAAGTTGTGAAAATCCAGCAACACCAAGAAATATCGCAAAAAGGAAAAACGGTAACCATGGCAAACCAGTAACGGGCCCAGTTACTGCTAAAAATATCAAAAATCCGGAAGATAAAAATAGCGCATTTGGTTTGCTGACAATTTGCAAGGTAACATCAGAACCCAATGAATTTGCCGCAGAAGCACGTGTCATAAAGATACCGGCAGCAATTGAAAGCAAAAGTGAAGGTAACTGTGACGCCAAACCATCACCGATAGTAAGTGTTGTATATTTACTAACCGCGTCAGCTATTGACATCTGATTCATCATACAACCAATGGCCAAACCGCCAATAATGTTAATCAAAGTAATAATGATACCTGCGATAGTATCCCCTTTAACGAATTTCATCGCACCGTCCATACTACCAAAAAGGTTTGATTCTCTTTGCAAATCTTCACGACGTTTAGTTGCTTCTTCTGGTGATATTAATCC
The DNA here is from genome assembly GCA_045538535.1 of Candidatus Gastranaerophilaceae bacterium. Classification (GTDB taxonomy): domain Bacteria; phylum Cyanobacteriota; class Vampirovibrionia; order Gastranaerophilales; family Gastranaerophilaceae; genus RUG14219. The sequence goes on from JAZSRN010000024.1 coordinate 38,542, forward strand.
GGCATTAAAATCCGCGTCAATCGTCATCTGTTTACCAGGCATAGCATCAAGTGCGAATCTCGCCGAAACTTCCGCGATACGTTCTGCACCTTTTGTAATAACCATAAACTGAACAACCGTAATAATAAGGAAAATTACCCCACCAACAATCATATTACCGCCGGTTACAAAGGTTCCGAACGCATGGATTACTTCCCCCGCCTCACCCTTGGCCAAAATCAACCTTGTTGAAGCAATGGAAAGAACAAGCCTAAACATCGTTGCAACAAGAATAATTGATGGAAATGATGCAAGCTCAAGGGTCTTTTTAACATATAATGAAATCATCAAAAGAATAATACCTAATGTAATATTGAAACAAATACAAAAGTTTACAACAAAATTCGGCAATTCGCACAGCAAAAGAACAACCAATAGCAATACAAATATCGCCATCCCTATTTCACTTAAATTTGCTCCTCCGCCCCCACCTTGGGCTTGTTCTTGTGCCATTAAATTTCTCTTAACGCCTCACTTATAATTGATAATTGTGTTTCGATTGTTGCATCAATAATCCCATTATTGGTGACAACCATGCAACCACCCTCAAAAACACTTTCATCAGGTACTACTACTACTTTTGCTTCAAGTCCCAAATTTGTTAACACATCGGGAATTTCTTGTTTCAACAAATCTACTTGAGAAGGATTCGTTCTTAAAGTAATCTTTTTTTCTTCTTTTGAAAGACTGTTCAAAACATCCTTGATATTGTTTATTATCAAATTTGAATCTTGCTCTATTTCTTTTTTAATTATTTTTTTAGCGATTTCAAGACTAATTTCCAAAATATTAGGCGCAACAAAGTCGAATACTTCTTGTGGAGCATTCAAAAATCCGGAAAAGTCATCTCTTATTTGTTGCAAATCACTTTGAGCACTCGCCAAACCATCTTGATAACCTTCTTTTGCTGCCGCTTCTCTAATAGCAATAGCTTCTTCTCGCGCTCTCGAAATCAAATTTCTGTCATCAATACGACGAAAACCACGTCTACGGTCGCCGCGGCGCCGCTCTTGACGTTGTTTAAAATCAATATTATCTAAATTGAACAAATCAATGCTCTCTTCAGATGTTTCAGTAGTTTTAGCTTCTTCCTCAGAAACCTCGGGAGTAATTGGAATTCCCTCAATAACTTCCGGTTTTTTTATTTTCTTTTTTATAATCATGATTAATTATATTATACACTATTTGCAAGGTGTAGGGCAATAATATTTGCAACTCTTGGTGGAATATCAAAATATTCGCCTTCCAAAGCCTTGAATACAAAGCGTTTTACGTATGGACGCTCAAATTGTAACAATTGTTCAAGCCTTTTTCTTTCGATACATTGCGCAACATTTTGAATTTTTTCTATTAACATATTAGGGGTAATATTAGAATTTGATTTTGGCAAATTTGTCTTAATCTCTTGCAAACATTTCATTGTAATGTCCGGATCAACTTTATCTTGCAAATCCTGCATATCCATATATTTGATAATTGAATTTGCATCATCAGTTTGAAATTTATCAAGAAAAGCTTGAACTTTATCTTGCTTAACTCGTTGGAAAAGCAAGGCAAGTGTAGCCAATTTAAATGTTCTTTGACTTTGTGCGGACATTTGTGTTTGTGGTTGAGTTTGGACTTGAGCTTGCACACCTCCCTCGACTTGTTCAACACCTTGGGGAGGAATTTGGGCTGCTTCCGGCAATTGACCTTGTTCTGCAGCTTGTTGCATCATAGCGTCAATATTAGATTGTTGCGCAGCTTGTTGAGATAATTCTTCACTAATTAAATTTTTATTTTTTAGCTCATCAATGCATTCAACGTATGTCTTTTTTACATGATGCTCAATCAATTGCAAAATCTGATCTTGAGGCATTCCTTGCGCAAAAGTTTGCTTAGCAACCTCAAAAATGGTAAACGCAATTTTTTGCATAACCGAATCCCAATATTGTTGAGGAATTCCCGAGCGCACAAGGTCAACCGACTTGTGAAACGACCATTCCGCAATAATTTGAGTAATCATTATCGCTTGATCTGCATTAAAATTATATTGAGTATCATCAGAAAGAGCTTGGCCAGCAACCGTTGAAAAATTAAGCAAAGTATTAGCTACATAATTTTTCTGCGCATCATTAAAGTCCGGCGGCACAAGCTCCAATGCTTGTTGAGTTAAATTTTGTGCAAATGCGTTATAATCAAATCCCGGTATTGGCATCTTTTATATTAATCCTTTCCTCAAATTCCCCAATTAAACCTCTTCAATCCAACTTTTGATTTTTTCAGTGGTTTCATCATCATCACCCAACTGCGAAGACAAATTGTTCAACGCATTGGCAAGTTGTTCCGGATCTTGATGATATTGTTGCTGCGGCAAATATTCTCTATTTTGTTGTTCAATCAAACCTTGTGCAAGTTCAGATTGACGTTCTGCCAATTGTGCAGCGGCTTGATTAACATTTGCCAATTGAGCTTCTTGTTGGGCTGCACGCTGTCTTAACATTTCAACTTCTTGTCTATTTGCATCTTGGACTTCGCGCACCTTATCAGACACAACCTTAAACACAATCAGAATACCCAAACCACTGAGTGCAATAGTTAACCACCAAGGATTACCGGTTTCATCAGTTTTTGGAAGATTTGACGGTTTATCACCTAGCAAACTATTATCCAAAGAATCTTTAAATGCTATCGAAACATCGTCCGGACTAACCCTTGGACTTGCTGCACTCGCAATCAATTCTTTCAACTCTTGAAGAGTAGTATTTGCCGGCCTTGCATTTCTATCTAAAGTTACGGCAATTGATATCTCTTCAACAACACCCGGTTTTATATATTCATTTGTTTGAGTTTTAGTTACGCCATATTGAGTCTCTGTTGCTGAACGATTATAACTTCTGTTTTGACTTGAATCAGAAGAACCTGCCGGCAAACCATTTGGAAGATATACGCTCACTGCATTTGTATTTCGGTTTGAATCTGAAGTTTGATCGCCTAAACCTTCTGTAAAAGATTGTTCAGAGACCGAAGTTTTTCTTGTAGGGTCATACTCAATCGTAAATCTTTCAACCGGTGCTTGGCGCAAAAACGTACTAACCGTTGCAACATAATTTCCACGCCCTACGAGATTGTCTAATTGTGCTGCAACTTTTTTCTGCATATATCGGTCATTTTCTTCTATTTTTGCAAGCATTTCATCGCTTGCGTCCATAATGCTATGATATACAATACCGTTTGTATCTGTAATAGAAATATTGTCGGTAGTAATTCCGTTAACACTACCCAAAACAAGGTTTGTAATAGCTTTTACTTTTGTTTGATCAAGTTTTTCACCGTTTGTTGTAGTTATTTGAATTGTAGCCGTTACCGGTTTTTGCATAGACGAAAACATTGACGGTTCCGGAATAGAAACAAATACCGAAGCACTATCAATATTTGAAATTTTCTTAATTAATCTAGCCAATTCACCATTGATTGCTCTAGTCAAACGGATTTTTTTATCTTCCTTTGTCGATGTGAAATCACCTTTATCAAAAATTTCCAAACCAACGTGCTCATCAAACAAACCACTCTCTACAATTCCAATAATAGCTTGGTCTCTTTGTTCAGTAGTACATCTTTTTTTACCGGTTGTACAATCACCTTTTTTAAGATAAAGAACCGACTTTGTACCGTCCATTTTGCGACTAACCGCAATATTTTTCTTTGCCAAAATGGCTTGGATTTCCAAGGCCTTACCTAAATTGTCCGTTGTTAAAAGGTCAACATCTTCTTTTATCGGCTCTTCACTTACACTTGTAGCCTTATCCGCACCACCTTTGCTTGAAGATACGACACCTATCGTTATAAATAGAGCCATAACAACGACTATCCCGCCAATTATGCCATATAAAAGTGCTTTGTTTTCCAGTAATTTTTGAAAATCCATGTTTCTTCCCTTAGTCTTTAATCATTAGTTTTATACAAATATAAGAACATCTAAACTTGTATTTGCATTATTTTATCATAAGCTTGAATAACTTTGCCGGTAACTTGAGTTGCAACGTTTACGGTAATCTCAGATTTTGCCATTGCAGTCATTACATCGTGAATATCCACATTTTGGCTTCCGGACATTACGTCTTTTAGAAGGTTATCCGGCGCATTCAATTCGTTGTTGAAATTTTCCATTAATCCACTGAAAACTTGTTTAAAGTCAGCGGTTTCCGGTTGTTCAACCCTATCAAGACGAGCAGACGGCATATTTGCAAACCCGGAATCCAATTTGGTATGCTGAATTCTGCCGGCCAAATCATATTGTGGATAAAAGTTACTACCTGATGTTGCAAACATATTTCTACCTCTCTCATTCTTATTCTACAATATTTTTAACGATTTTGAGCAGTTACAATACGAAATTTCATACTTTTGGACGAGAAAAAATCTAAATTTCAACTATTCTGCCCAGAATATTTTTAATGTTTTTTCCCAGAAAGTCATGTACATAAAAAAATAAATCAAAAAATAAAAAAAAGACCGCTGTTTTACAGTGGTCAAGGTTGGTTATTTTGGTTATGTTATAGTATTTATGAGTTTTAAACTATCGATTATTGTTCTGGGAGTTATATTTTTTTAATAACCCTCAAGCTTGAGATTTGCTTAATATCAATCAAAACTTTACAAAAGTTCACATTTTTACTAATATTAACTTATGAATTTTACAGATCTCAAAAAAATTTTTTTAGCAAAGATTTTGCGGCGCAAATACTATCGTACCGGCAAGTGTCACGCGTGCGGAAAATGTTGCACACAAATTTACGTTAAACACTATAAACACGTAATTCAAGACGAAAAAGAATTTGAAAAACTCAAATATCTTCATAGGTTCTATACATATCTCAAAGTAATAGGCAAGGATGATATCGGTTTAATTTTTGAATGCCAAAATCTTGATTCTGAAACAAAAAAGTGCAAAATTCACAAAACCCGTCCGGGAATTTGCCGCAGATATCCCCAAGAAGAATTATTTTCTATGGGGGGTGCGCTTTCTGACGATTGCGGCTATAAGATGGAACCTATTGTACCTTTTTCAACTGTTTTAGAACAAGAAAAAAAGAAGCTTGATAAAAAATCAAACTTCTTTTACAAAATATTTAATAAACTTAAAAATTAAACATACCTATTTATAATTTGAACCTCGGAGTTATCAAATGTTGGCATAACATTATTCAATTCAACAATGTCAAACATATTCTCCATTTCATCCACTGTTTTTGCTCCTCCGGCATTTGGAAGTACAACATCTAAGTGCTTAGTTGTACCGTGAATAATGACTTTTGAGGCTTTACCATCAAGCTGTCCTACTAATATTGACGCATCAATATCGGGTCTATCACAAATCTCATCGGCAATATCGTTAACAACATTTATAGTTTTTGCATCATTCGGCTTTCCACCAATAATCCAAGCGGTTAAATTGTCTTGCGCATTTCGCTTTAAAAGATTTACCTTATCCTGTAAATTCAACAAAAAGTCATCTAAATTTGTATTTGGCAAAAACTTACTTAAAAATCCTTTTTTCTCATTTTTGACAATAACTACCAATTCTTGATTATCAAGCCCTATAGCAAAGGGAGTACCATTTATAAAATTAATATCACTACCAATTATATTTTTACACCTTACATTACAAGTATCCGAAATTTTATTGAATGTTTTTTGAGAAATCAATAAATTACTTTTACCTTGAAAACTTACATTTTGCATATCTTACTACCTTTCAAGCAAATAAAAGTCTCTAAAAAATAAAATTGCCCGAAATCACATAAATCCAAAATAATATTAACAAAACTTAAAAAACAAAACTCAAAATTATTTGACTAAATATCAATATTTTGCATCATTTCGACAAGCGTATTAACAGTTGTGTCCATACTTACAATATCTGAAGTACGTTGTTGCAAAAAAGCATTCACGTGCGGAATCATCTCGATTGCAATATCCAACTTTGGATTAGATCCCGGTTGATACATACCGACATCAATCAAGTCTTTATTTTCACGATACATAGCCAAAATTTTTCGCATTTTTGCGGCTGCTGCTTTATGCTCTGGGGTAGCTATTGCAGACATAAGCCTCGATATACTACCTAACACATCTATTGCCGGATAATGGTTAGATTCCGCAACTTTTCTGGACAAGAAAATATGCCCATCCACAATACCTCGCACGATATCAACAATCGGATCTGAAATATCATCACCTTCCATCAATACAGTATAAAGTGCAGTAATTGAACCTCTAGGGCTATTACCCGCACGCTCTAAAACCTTTTGCAACCAAGAAAAAATTGACGGTGGATAACCTTTCATTGTTGGAGGTTCACCCAAGGACAAACCTACTTCACGTCCCGCCATAGCACAACGGGTCACAGTATCAGTCATCAAAAACACTTTTTTACCTTGGTCTCTAAAATATTCACAGACTGCAGTTGCAGTTAAAAGCGCCTTTTGTCTAATCAATGGTGGCTGATCACCGGTAGAACAAACCAGAACCGATTTTTTCATACCATCTTTACCAAGAGAATCTTCGACAAATTCTTTTACCTCACGTCCACGTTCCCCAATTAGAGCAACAACGTTCACATCCGCATCAGAATTTCGAGCAATCATACCCAATAATGTACTTTTTCCAACCCCTGAACCTGCAAACAACCCCAAACGTTGACCGCACCCCATTGTCATGCACGAATCAATTGCCCTAACTCCCGTAGAAAATTGTTCAGTAATAATAGGTCTTTCAAACGGCCCCGGTGGCGGACCTTCAATAGAACGCCAAGTGGCTCCTGTAGTGTCAAGAGGTTTACCATCAATAGGTTCCCCCATAGGATTAATTAATCTTCCGAGCAAAAAATCTCCTACGGGTATAGAAATAGGTTTGAAAGTACTGGTCACAAGTGAACCTTGCCCAATACCGTTTCCATCCATTAAAAGCAAAAGCTGGGCAACCTCACCTTTGAAAGCTTGGACTTCAGCTGGTTTAAGTTCACCGTTATTCGCTTGAATATAACACAAATCTCCGATTTTTAATCCCGGCAACTTTACTTCAACAGTAAGCCCCAAAAGTTTCGAAACACTCCCTTTATATTGCAAAGTTTGAGTTTCATCAAGCTTCTGCTTAATGTTAGCCTTTAAATAATCGAGTTTAGAAGTGTCTATATTCAACATAATTTGATTATAATGTGTTTTCGTACAAAAGTAAAGAAATTTACTATTCACAAAACTGATTTTAAATCCTATTTGGTAAAATCTATCAAAACTTTAAGTACATCACGTTCTTTATTTTTTTCGAAAGCTTCAACCGATTTTGATGCCGGATAAATAGCTGAAATTAACGGTGAGAAATCTATTTTCTCATTTGCCAACAATCGCAATGCGCCACCAAATTGTCCGCAACGAGAACCTAAAACCGTAATTTCATCAATAACTATCGGCGCAAGATTGAGTTCTTTACCAGAAGCAACCGTACTTTTCAAAACCAAGACGCCTCTCGGTTTTGTAAGTGCCATTGCAGTCTCAAATCCTGATGCAGATCCAGTAGCTTCCACTACAACATCATATTTTTTCTCCACAGTAAAATCCGAAAGCAGAACCGTATTAACACCTTGCTTTTTTGCAATATCTAATTTGTTTTGGTGTTTTCCTACTAACAAAACATCAATATTTTGAGCATTCAAAGTCAATGCAGTAGTCAAACCCAATTTACCGTCACCTAAAACAACAACTTTTTCAAACGGTTTTATGTGTAGCTGTTCAGTAATTTCACAAGCAGCAGCAAGAGGTTCAACAAATACAGCTTGCTCATCCGTAACATTTTCGGGAACTTCAAACAAAACTTCTAACGGCATCGTAAAATATTCAGCCATACAACCGTCTTTTTGCCAAATACCTAAAGTATGGCGATTTGGACAGTGTCTGTATAATTTTTTACCACACCATTCGCAATTGGAATCCTTACAACCATAACTAATTTCAGACACAACTCTTTTACCTAACAATGATTGGTCTTCATCATTAATTTCTTCAACAACCCCAACCGCTTCGTGCCCTAAAACCCCTACGTAGCCCATGTAACCCTTTGTAATTTCATAATCAGTATTACAAATTCCTGCAAGAGTAACGCGCACAAGTGCTTCTCCTTTTTGTGGAATAGGTTTTTTATAATCTTCAACGAATTTTAAACTATTATCTTTATCAAAAACTACAGCTTTCATCTATTTTTCCCTTCAAATTTTTCTTTCAAATCTTGAATTTCATACTTTAGCCTATTCAGCTCGCACTTAACTGGGTCAGGAATTCTATTGTGCATCAACACTCCGTTTTCATCAACAACTTTACGCTGAACAACACGACCCGGAATACCAACAACAGTAGAATGCTCCGGGACATCTTCCACTACAACCGAACCTGCACCAACCCGAACATTATCACCTAATGTAATATTCCCAAGAACTTTTGCTCCCGCGCCAACAATAACATTATTCCCTAAAGTCGGATGACGTTTGCCGGACTCTTTTCCGGTACCACCAAGTGTAACTTGCTGATAAATCAAAACATCATCACCAATAATTGTAGTTGCACCGATAACAACACCTTCACCATGGTCTATAAAAAATCTTCTGCCAATTTGAGCCGCCGGATGAATTTCTATCCCCGTAATTATTCTTGTTAAATAAGAAATCATACGAGGTATAAGCGGAATTTCCCACTTGTAAAGTTTGTGCGCAAGTCTGTACGCAATCAAGGCATGTAACCCCGGATAACAAAGAATAACTTCTGCAAGATTTCCGGCAGCCGGATCTTTGTCATAAATTACATTTATATCTTCTTTTACTTTTAATATTCCGCGCTTTATTGTTTCTAGCATAATTCAAATAAACCTCAATTAGCTTTTAAAATTTGCGACCTTAAATTAATTTTGCAAATTTACGTTTACCTGCTTGTAATATTACGCTTTCTTCAAAATTCAAGGTATAAGCCATATCGGCAATTTTTTCTCCGCCAACTTTCACTCCTCCACCTTGAATAAGTCTTTTAGCTTCGCCACGACTTTGTACGAAATTTAATTCACAAAGAACATCCAAAATACCTTTTCCGTTCATGCCGTCAACTTCTGCAATGTCATCCGGAATACCTTTTTTTGAAAATACACTGATAAATTCTTCTTTAGCATGCTGCGCTTGTTCTTCTCCATGATATTCGCCCGTAATAGTCAAAGCCAAACGCATTTTTATATCACGTGGGTTCACAGAACCGGATTTTATTTGTTCATCTATTTGGTTCAATTCTGAAACCTCAATATCCGTAAGCAAATCAAAATATTTCACAATCAATGTATCCGGAATACTCATCAATTTGCCGAACATATCTTTTGCGCTATCAGTCAACGAAATACAGTGCTCCGGATAAGTTTTGGACATTTTCACGACACCATCTGTACCTTCAATAATTGGCAAAAGCATAACCATTTGCGGATATTTTTTGCCATACGCAGCTTGAATATCACGACCTAAAAGAGTGTTAAAACGTTGGTCACTTCCACCAAATTCGATGTCTGCATCAATTGCAACCGAATCATAAGCTTGCATTAACGGATAGAAAAATTCATGAATAGAAATCGGTTTACCTTCTGCATAACGTTTTGCGAAATCATCACGAGTCATCATCTGCGCAACAGTGACCTTTCCGGCCAATTGTAAAAGTTCCATAAAATTCAACTTGTGTAACCAATCTGCATTATTTGTAACTTCTGCATTTGTAACGTCAACAACTTTTGCCATTTGCTCAAAATAAGACTTCGCATTTTCTTCAACTTGTTCTTTTGTTAAAGCCGGACGAGTTTCAGATTTACCGGAAGGATCTCCTATCATTGCAGTTGCTCCACCAACAATCAAAACCACTTTGTGCCCAAGTTTTTGAAACTCTCTTAATTTACGCATTACAACTGTATGTCCTAAATGCAAATCCGGACGAGTAGGGTCCATACCCAATTTCACCCTCAACGGAGTATTTGTATCGTGCGCGTGCTGCAATTTTATAGCCAACTCTTCCAATCCACCAGGAAGAACTTCACAATTTCTAGCCAGTTTTGAGGCTTGCTCAATAAATTCTTGTCTTATGTCTACCATAATTTTTACTCCAACTTTCTACAATAGAATAATTATAGCAAAAAAAAAATTTTACGGATTTTATAATCATCAATAAAAAGAGGAAATCATGCAAATATCATTTAACGGAATAAAAAACACATCAAGCGTTATATTTAAAAATGAACAAGAAAAATACACAGATTACAACGTAAGTATTCAATTAACAGACGATTATAACGGTAAAGATTTAACGAAATACAAAAAAGTTTTAAGTAAAGTTGCACCACAATTTAAACATCCGACAAATAGTAACTTTTTACACATAGGATTTTTCAATGACCATAACGATGACATAACTATTATGACCGTCAATGGGGAATCTATTGAACCAAAAGACGAAAATTTACCATTATTTTCTTTTATCGCAAAATTAACAAAATGCATTGCAAATGCACAAGATAAAGATTTTATACACAATCGAGATTACGTGGAAAGCGAGGAAATAATTGATAATTCGGTGTTAGATGATGAATGGGCACAAGCAGTTAAAGAAGCTTCAAACAAAATTCCTTTAACTGATATCGGGACAATAAAAGCAAGTTGCAATGTAATTAATAATGAAATATCAAAACAAATGGCTGAATATTTTGATGCTGTAATATAATTTGGATATTAAGATAAAAAGTACGGGAGAACATAAATTCTCCCGTATCTTAATTTATAAACTATTCATTTTTTCTCTTAACTCAATTGCTCGATTTTCGAGCTTTTTAAGGTAATCTTCTTCATTTGCCCTTAATGCTCTTATTGATTTCAAGTCAATCTCTTCGAGTTGTTTTTTGATATCTTCTATTTGTTTCTGTTTATTAAATTCCGACAATTTTATTTTATGTTCTTCACTACTTATAACATCAGAAAGATACCAGCACCCATCGATATCAGATTGCTCAACATCTAATTGAACCATTCCTATAGACTTGTAAAATTCGACATTATCACCTAAACCAACATCGCAAAGACCTATAGATTTATCTTTTAAAATTGCATACTTTATCATTTTCTAACTCCTTTCAGTGGTGTAAAATGCATATAATCAGCATTACTTGCATAATATTGATAACCTTTCGGAATCAAATGGGTACTACTTAATGCGGTTTGATATCGATTATTTATATCATACCATTTTGTCGTACCTTTTGGACGCACATATAAATATCGACTACCGACATTTCCACCTGTTCCCCAACGAATAAGTCCGTCTACCGGTGCATTATTCGGCGAAGACGAACTTCCGGCACTTGTAGTTATTGTTGCCGTATAGTCAGGCATTCCCCAACCGACAATTTTTTCCTTATCAGAATTTAATAAAATTTGAAGAGGAGTAAGGATTTGTATTGCAGAAATTTCAGTTGAAGTAGAAGTTATACCCTCAGCAATCAATGTCATCGGACTTTCACTAAATTCAGCGTTTGCATCAGACAAATACATTTTGTTTTCTGTAATATTTAGCCAAGCTGTATTTGCAAAAGTTGGCTGTGTATCACTTATGATAAAATCATTTGCCGTTTTTAATTGAAAATCGGAAGTTAAAAATAAATAAGCTTTTGACATTGCAGCATCAAAAGTTTTAGACACATCTTCACTCAACTCCATTTTAATATTTACAAATCCACCATCTGAATTTTTACCATTTGGAACTAAGACAACTAGTCCGGATTTTGCCGTAATAGCATTGGCTTCATAAGAAACTACACCGTTTGGAGCCTTTATTATACAGTTTGTAATTCCCGAACAATTTGTCAAATCATCTGCCAACTTGTCCGATGTCAACTCTAATATAGAGCTATCCATTTCTGTTTTTACATCTGTAATTTTTGCATTGATTGAGACATTGTGTTCTTCAATAACCTCGGCTAACGCATCGAAATTCGCATTTACCTCTTCGGCTTTTGCCTTTGTCCCTGGGGTAAATGCGTATGGAATAATAATTTTTGCCATAAATTTAACCTTTCCGGCTAAATGGCTTTGTGAAAGAAGTTATAACTATATTATACCATTTGAAACACAAATTCGTCAAGTAAAATATTTATGTTATATTATAACTATGATTGGTGTCGACATTGAAGATATAGAAAGATTTAAGAATAAACCGCAAACTTTTTTAGATAAAGTTTTCACTCAAAATGAACAACTTTATTGCTTGTCAAAATCTGATAGTGAAAAACATTTTGCGGCACGTTTTTGTGCAAAGGAAGCCGTAATTAAAGCGTTAAGTAGCTACGACATTCACGATGTCTATCCAAAAGATATTGAAGTTTATCACCTTGAAAATAAATGTCCGGCAGTAAAAATCCTTAAAACTTTAGATAAAAAAATATCTTTCAATTTGTCAATTTCGCACGACAGAACAAAGGCAATTGCGTTCGTTACATCACAAATTAATTAATTTTACATTTTTCATACGAACCTAAAAATCTGAAAAATATTGAATTAGCCTTAACCTCTTCTATAGCTCGAAACAATTGTGGATTTTTATAATGACCATCAAAATTCACGATAAAAATATATTCTCCGAATTTGTTTTTTGATGGACGTGAAGAAATATAAGAAAGATTTATGTTATTCTTCATAAAAATATTCAAAACGTGTAACAAAGCCCCCGGTTCATTTTTAGTTGAAAAAGCTAATGATGTTTTATCTTTTTCAGTAGGTTTTGTTTCATAATCGCCAATCAAAACAAATCGCGTTTGATTTGATTTATCATCATTTATATTCCGTTTTAAAATATTAAGATTATAAACTTCAGCCGTCTTTTCACTTCCGATAGCTGAATAAGTAAGATTATAACCTTCAAGAAGTCTTGCAGCTTCTGCCGTACTGGTTGCTTCAATTATGTTTAAATTACGCGGAAGCTCATTATGAATAAAATCTTGACATTGCGCAAGAGCTTGCGGATGAGAAATAACTCCGGTAATACTATAAAATTCAGTTGTTCTTGATAGCAAACAATGATTTATCGGCAAAATCATTTGCGAAAGAATTCTTATGTTTGGATTTGATGCTGCCATTAAATTGTCCATACTTTCTCGCACAGAACCTTCTATGGAATTTTCAACTGGCAAAACCCCAAGTACATTTGGAGTATTATTTACGTATTCAACAACTTGACGAATAGTTTTCAAAGGTTCTGCGTATGCACAGATATTATATCGATTTACAAAATAATCCTTCGCCATCTCAGAAAAAGATGCCTGTGGCCCCAAATAAACAATCCGTTCTACATCTTTAAAATCCATTATTTACTTCACTCCGTATTTCTTGTATGATTAATTATAGAGTAATTTATTTATGAAGGCAAGTTTATGGGAAATATTAAGTTTGGAACCGATGGTTGGAGAGCCATTGTAGGAAAAGATTTTAACACAGAAAACGTTGAAAAAGTAGCTCAAGCAATTGGGAAATATGTACACGACAACTTTGGATTAAACAAAAAAATCATTATCGGCTATGATCCAAGAAATATGGCAAAAGAATTTTCATATCAAACCGCTGAAATCTTGAGAGATTTTGGATTTGAAGTTTTGTATTCCAAAAGAGTTGTACCAACCCCTGTCCTTGCTTATAGTGCAAAATTCTTGAACGCTTGTGCGATAATGTTTACGGCCTCACATAACCCGCCGGAATACTTAGGAATAAAATTTATCCCCGACTATGCCGGACCGGCAACAAGTGAAATTACAAATGAACTTGTTAAAAACTTGGATTACGTTTTACTTGAAAAGAAAAACGGTTCAATTACAAATGTTGATTTTTCCGGGGATTACTACAATCATATTGAATCATTAATTGACTTTGAAAAAATAAAATCATTAAAAACCTCAATAATTTTCGACGGTCTTTATTCCGCAACAATAGGATATTTTGACTATTTGCTCGAAAAACATGGTATACCATTTGAAAGTATCCACATGCTGCATGACCCAAATTTCGGCGGAGGTATGCCGGAACCTAAACCCGCATTTATGAAAGAATGCATTGATAGAATTTTGCAAACGAACAACACCATTGGTTTTGCCAACGATGGCGACGGAGACCGATTTGGAGTAATAAATGAAAATGGCGAATACGTTTCGCCAAACGAAATTATCGCAATACTTTTAATACATTTGAAAAAGAATAAAGGATTATTAGGCCCTCTCGTAAAAACCGTAGGTGCAAGCCTTTTATTAAATAAAATCGCAGAAAAACTTGGGGTTGATGTAATTGAAACTGCAGTGGGATTTAAGCACGTTGGTGAAGCCATGCGAATCCATAACCCTATTATCGGGGGCGAAGAATCAGGAGGCTTAAGCATTCAAGGGCATATTCCCGAAAAAGACGGAATACTGGCTAACCTTTTGATTTTAGAAGCTATGGCTTATGAGAATAAAAAATTGACCGAACTACAAGAAGATTTGTACAACATCGTAGGTTGTCATTTCGTTACTGATAGAATAGATAAAAAATTGGAAAATATAGAAGATATCAAACCTATTCTCGATAAATATAAATTAATCGATTCAATTGGTGAATTTAAAGTTTCTAAAAAAGACACAAAAGATGGCATAAAACTTTATTTTAATGACAATACAAGTTGGATACTCGTTCGTCCGAGCGGTACAGAACCCCTATTGAGAATATATTTTGAAAGTGATTCTCCAGAGAAAATATCAAAACTCAAAACTCTTATATAATAAAAAAAAGCCTTTTAAAAAAAGGCTGTTAGGAATTAAGAATAGCTGGAAGTATGAAAAAGATTAGATTACTTTGCTTTTTATATCTTTGGGCCTTTTGATAACTTTAAGTTCCCTCGATATTTTTATTTAATTAAATAAACACTTATTCCTCAATTACCCAACCGGATAATTTTTAAAATAATTAAGCTGCGAATTTCTCCGCAGCTTAGGTAATCTTATTTAATTAAACAATTCTTTATGCTTCGCAACCAAATCATCTGCAAGCTTGTCTAGTTTTTCAAAATCTTCTTTTTGAGGCTTCCCTTTAACTAAAACCGGCTCAAGAACTTCTAAATTCAAGCCGGAAAGCATATCCCCCAACTTGCCAAAAAGGTTACCGCCCCAACCATACGAACCTACAAATGAAGCGTATTTTGCCTTTGGTCTCAATAGATTTGCTAAATATGCAATATTCGCAGCCATCGGATGTGGAGATGCCAACACCATTGAACTGCCTAAAACAATACTTGTTGCATCAACAAGGGTCATTGCCAAATCACCCAAATCCCCGCTAACAATATCAAATTTTACAGTTTCAATTCCTCTGTTATCAAGTTTTTTTATCAAATAATCAATCATTTCTTCAGTACTACCATACATAGAAACATAAGGTAATGCTACAAGATTTTTACCAATATCGGCCGTCCATTGTTCATACAAATTCAATATAAAAGACGGATTGTCATAAATAGGTCCATGACTAGGCAAAATATATTCCGGGTTTAATTCTTTTATCATTTTTGTGTATTTTTTACAAACGCCTCTAAATGGCATCATTATTTCCGCATAATACCTTTTTGCGCTATGTTCAAGCTCTTTTGACGGCACTGCAATACAATCGTCAAATGTATAATGTGCACCTAAAAAATCACACGTACAAAGAACTCTATCTTCTACGATATATGTAAACATTGTATCTGGCCAATGCACTCCAGGCGCAATTATAAATTGTAAAGTCTTGTCACCCAAAGAAAGAGTTTCATCATGTTTTATTACTATAAATTTTTCTTCGTCAACTATATGCAACATTTCTTTGATATTACCTTTGCATATAGCATTAGTTACAATCTTGGCTTCTGGGAATTTTTCAATAAGCAAAGGCAAAGTACCCGTATGATCTTGTTCCCCATGATTTGCGATAATATAATCAACTTTGTTCACTCCGTTATTATCAAGATTTGCAAGATATTCTTGAGCTTTTGGCGGGTACATAGTATCAATAATCGCAATTTTCTCTGAACCCTTTACCAAATACGAGTTGTAACTCGTCCCACATTCTAAAGGTATCAATTCATCAAAAATTTTTCTTTCGCAATCGTTTAAACCACAATAAAATATATTATTTTTTATTTCTTGAAATTTCATTTTCTAACCTTTCTACCTATAATTCGAACTATTGTCTTTTAAAAAAGAAGGCATCATCCTCATGACATAATGGACAGTATTTAGGCTCTTCCGGTTGCTCCATAATACACCCGCATATCGAACAACACCACTTGTAATTTCCATGTTTATCCGGCTCAAGGTGACGGTTTTTAACCAACATGAAAAGTTTTTGCAACTTCATTTCATGGTCCTTTTCTACAGCTGCAATATGTTCAAAAAGATCCGCCACGTCATCAAACCCCTCTTCACGAGCAGTTTTTGCATACGCAATATATGAGTTTTTCCATTCAGAATGCTCACCTTTAATTGCATCTAAAATATTTTCTTGAGTCGACGAAATTTTATGGTCACAAAACCACTTGTACCAAATCTTTGCGTGTTCTTGCTCATTAACGGCTAATTCTTTAAATACTTCACTGATATAATCAAACCCTTCCAATTTAGCTTGATGTGAATAAATTTCATATTTTACACGCATTTGACTTTCGTCTGCAAATGCGGCCAACAAATTCTTTTCGGT
This sequence comes from Candidatus Gastranaerophilaceae bacterium, assembly GCA_045538535.1. Classification (GTDB taxonomy): domain Bacteria; phylum Cyanobacteriota; class Vampirovibrionia; order Gastranaerophilales; family Gastranaerophilaceae; genus RUG14219. Next base: position 55,367 of record JAZSRN010000024.1, read on the forward strand.
TTCAGTTCCAATTAATTCCGCCATAATTATCTCCTCGTTATTTTGACGGCTTAAAAGAGCGCAAGCCCTTTTAAGCCGTTATCAATTATTAATCTTCTTGTGCAAACATGTCTTTACCCACACCGCACAAAGGGCAAGCATAATCTTCCGGCAAGTTTTCAAATTCTACGCCATTATTTTCTGCTGGGTCATAAACATATCCACAAACTGTACATACGTGTTTCATTTTTGTTCTCCTTTACATTCTCTACATAAACCACTGAATATAATATCGTGTCCTTTTATTTCAAAGCCGGTTGAATCCTCTGTCTTTTGAATTAAATCTGGCGCGATATTACAATCAATATCAAAAACTTTCCCGCATTTTTCACATATAAAATGATAATGCTCAAACGTATTATGATCAAAATGTGCCGAACTTTCAAGCCCGTCAATTTTTTTAATTATACCCATTTCTGCAAGCTTATTCAAATTTCTATACAAAGTTGCCAAGCTAATATTAGCGTCCTTTTCGTGAACTTTTGAATATAAATATTCTGCCGTTGGATGAACAATATTTTCTTTTAATGTTTCAAGTATTAATTCTCTTTGTCTAGAATAATTCATTATTTTAGCCCTTAACTGATAACTATTATCATTTTATGCCATTTTTATTAATTTGTCAAGTATTGTGTAAAATTTATTTACATTAAGCAATTTTTCAACTTGTTTTGTTTTATAGGAATTATGGTAGATAGTGCAAATAATAATTATAATATATATGTAAATAAACCCCCATATAGGGTAGGCATTTTGGATGCACCGGATTCGCATTACAAGCCGGTTCTGTATTCGCACGTACAAGCCACTCGCGACTTTAATCGTTTAGATTGCGATGTATATACACAAATAAAAAATACAAAACCTGAAGACAAACACAAAACTCCAACAGCCATAAAAATATTATTTACATTATGCGGACTTGGCGCAATAATTATGTTCCTACGTAAAGGTTTATTTAAATAGGTAAGTTGAACTACTTTAAATATTTTTAGAATTATAGTATTATATTCGTAGTGAAGAGAAAATATGGGGATATAATTTTGAAAAAAATATTAGTTATTTTGGCAATATGTTTAAGCTGTAACAACGTATACGCTCAAAACTTCAATGTCTATAAACTTGAAAACGGACAAACCGTAGTAATTGAAGAAGTAAAAACAAATCCGATTGTAACCATTGATACTTGGGTTAAAACCGGTTCAATCAATGAAGATGACAAGAACAACGGTGTATCACACTTTTTAGAACACCTTTTCTTCAAGGGCTCGACAAACCACGCACCGGGAGAGTTTGACAAAATTTTAGAAACAAAAGGAGCAATTAACAATGCCGCCACAAGTAAAGACTTCACCCACTATTATATAACAATCCCATCAAAAGACTTCGATTTAGCGTTGGAAATGCATTCAGATATGCTTTTGAACCCTCTTGTTCCAAGAAAAGAAATGGAAAAAGAGCGTAAAGTTGTATTAGAAGAAATTTCAAAAGATGCTAACAATCCTAGTTCAATTGTTTTTGATAATTTAGTTAAAATGATGTACAAAACACACCCATACAAACGCAAAGTCATTGGAACCAGCGAAATAATAGAAACCATCCCTCGCGATGAGATATTAGATTATTACAACAAATTCTACAAACCGTCTAATATGGTTACGGTAATCGTTGGTGACGTAAATTCAGAAGAAGTTTTAAAAAAGATAAAAAACAGTTTCAATAGTTCCGCAGAAAAGACCGAAAAAATAACATACGAAAAAGAAAAACCATTAACACAACAAGCACGTATAGTTGAACATTTCCCGACAACATCCGGATACATGTTAATCGGTTTTAGAGGCGTTGATATTGACGGCAAAGATTCGTATGCTCTCGATATTTTAGCAACCGTTTTAGGCCAAGGTCGTACTTCTATTTTCTACAAAGAAATTAAAGATAACAAACAATTGGCATATTCCATAGGCGCTTCAAATGCAGGCTTTAAAGATGATGGCATCTTCTACATTTCAGCCAATTTCACTCCGGACAAATTAGAAAAATTAGAAGAAGAGATTTTTAATCAAATATCTAAAATCCAAAAAAACGGCATTTCTCAAGAACAATTAAAAACCGCCCAAAATATGATTGAACGCGACACTTTTTATGCCAGAGAATCAATTTCAAACATTGCAAATGAAATAGGTTATGTTTTTGTGACAACAGATGACATAAAATATTACAAAAACTATATTGAAAACATTAAAAACGTTACACTAAGTGATGTAAAAAGAGTTGCAAACAAATACTTAAACCAAAATCAATCAGCGGTTTCAATATTAATACCTGAACCCACAAAAGAAGTTTCTATATCAAACATAAAAACATCAACACCGGATGCAAAATTAATTTCTTCATATAACGGGACTGAAAAATACACACTTGCAAACGGTGCAACCCTTTTGTACACACAAAACAACATTAATGATATTGTTGCGATAAATATTCAAGCCAAAGGCGGAGAATTTTTAGAGGAAAAAATAGGCGCCGCAACAGTAATGAATTCAATATTACTAAAAGGCACACAAAAATATACAAAAGATGAGTTAGCAAACATCTTGGAAGACAACGGGATAAAAATAAATTCCGGACTAAAAGGAGATATCCTTTCAATTACGGTTTTAACAACTCGCAATGAATATGAAAAAACATTGGAAATTTTAGACGAAATATTTAACCATGCAATTTTAGATGATTACGAAATCAACAAAGCAATTTCAGAAAAAATAAGTAAAATCAAAAAAAACCGAGATATACCACTTAACATTGCTATTGAAGAATACAAATCTTTAATTTACGAAAATTCTGTATATTCAAATACATCTAAAATTTTAGAAAAAGCATTACCTGAAATTACTCGAGATAATGTCGAAATGTATTATAATACAATTTTTGATGCACAAAATATAGTTATCTCAATAAACGGCAGTGTTGACAAAACACTCACACAAAAAGCATTTACAAAAATGTTTGCAACCAAAAGTAACAAAGCATTTAATTATCAAAATTACTCAGCAACAATAACGCCAATCACATCTCCTAAAACATCTGTGAAACAAATAAAAGATTTAAAAACCGATTGGATAATTTTAGGTTGGCAAACCGCAGGACTTGACAATCTTAAAGATTGGGCAACATTACAAGTTATTGATACAATTTTAGGAACGGGCATGAGTTCACGAATGTTTAAAAATCTACGTGATAAAGAAGGTTTAGCATATCAGTTAGGCTCAGAATACGGAGCAAATATTCTACGCGGAGCCTTCATTATGTACATAGGAACAAACCCGGAGACTCTAGATAAAGCAAAAGATATGATGTTCAAAGAAATTTACACCCTCAAACGAGAATTTGTATCTAACAAAGAATTAGCAGACGCAAAAGAAAAGTTAATAGGAAGATATGTCTTATCTCAAGAAACAAATTTAGACAAAGCCTCAACAGTGGCTTGGTTTGAAACTTCCGGCAGAGGTTATGATTTTGACAAAGAATACACAAAATTAATAAATTCTGTAACGGTTTCAGACATTATAGAAGTTGCAAATAAATATTTTAATAACAATTATGTACTTTCAATCGTAAAATAATTAAACAATTTTACAAATAGTAATGATTACACCATTAGAATATTTCTGTATTATAATTAGATTGTTAAAATAGGAATAGATTAGGGATAGAGATTTGGATAAAAAGAATTATTATTTTATAGCAATAGGTGGAGTCGGGATGAGCGGACTCGCAAAATATTTACTAGAAAACGGATATAATGTTGCCGGCTCTGATATCTCCGAAAGTAAATATACAAAACAATTGAAAGAATTAGGCGCAACGATTCATATCGGACACAAAGCTGAAAATATAACACCAAATTCAGTTGTAGTAGCTAGTACAGCAATAAAAGAAACTAATGTTGAAATCATAAAAGCAAAAGAACTCGGGTTACAGATTTATCACCGTTCAGATTTATTAGCTGAAATATCACGTTTTGGCAAATTTTTTATTGGTTACGCAGGAACACATGGAAAAACTACTACGAGCGGATTGGCCTCTTATGTGATGAATATGGCAAACCTTGAACCTTCGTATGTCGTTGGTGGTATTTTGCCCGAAATAAACAACAATGCTCAATGCGTAAACGGACAACATTTTATTGCCGAACTTGACGAAAGTGACGGAACAATAATAAAATATTCACCAAATATTTCGGTCATAAACAACCTTGAAGCCGACCATTTAGATTTTTACAAAAATGGTTTACAATCAATTTTAGAAACTTTTACAACATTTTTGAACGGACTTAAAACTGGAGCAAAAATTCTTGCAAATTCAGATAACGAAGGCGTAAAGCAACTTATAAAAATGAACCCGCATAAGCCCTTTATTACATACGGATTAAATAACAATGCTGATTATGTAGCGAAAAACATTAATTACAATTCGGAATATACAACTTTTGACATTTATTATAAAGGCGAATATTTAACGGATTTAAAAATAATTTTGAGAGGCGAATTCAATGTCTACAACGCTTTGGCCGTACTTGCAAGTTTAAATGAAGCCGGTATAGACATCAATCTCATTAAACCGTATTTCGCAACATTTAGCGGAATGGGTAGACGCTTTCAAAAAATCGGAGAAATCGACGGTATAACGATTTACGATGATTATGCACATCACCCGACAGAAATAAAAGCAACATTATCTTCAACTGTCGGCATGAAAGATAAACGAATCGTTGCAATATTCCAACCGCATAGGTATACCAGATTACAAAGTCTTTGGAATGAGTTTTTACAATCGTTTTCTAATGTAGACAAACTCATAGTAACAGATGTTTATGCCGCATCAGAAAACGAAATTGAGGGGGTTAACGCTTGTAACTTCATAAAAGACTTAAAAGAAAAATTCCCAAATTTGGAATGCGAACACTTATCAGGCGATATGCAAGCAGTTGCGGATAAATTATACCCACAGTTAAAAGTAAACGATATTGTAATAGGACTTGGCGCCGGAACAATCACAGAACTTGGCAAAAAACTTATTGAACTTGGTAAAGGAGCAACGATTGGTTGTTGAATGTCATAATAATTTTAATATAAAAAATATGACAACCTTCAAAGTTGGAGGCATTGTAGATTGTGTGTATTTTCCTAAAAACATTGACGAATTTTTGACAATACCACAACCATACAAAGTGTTTGGAGGATTATCCAACACTATTATTTCTACTGATGGTTATTCTGGTACCTTGGTATTAACGTGCAAAATGGATAAAATAGAATTTAACGGCCCAAATCTGATTGTAGGATGTGGCGTTCGAGGGCCTAAACTTGCACAAGAAGCTTGTAAAAGAGGCCTTTCCGGATTGGAATTTATGATTGGATTTCCGGGCAGCATCGGTGGAGAAGTATTTATGAACGCATCTGCTAACGGTCAAGCAATTTCGGATTGCATAAAATCCGTAACATTATTTTCTCCACAAAAAGGTGTCTTTAAATACACCAAAGAACAAATGGAATTTGAATACCGTAAATCGGTTTGCCAAAGAGAAAAATTTATAGTATTGGAAGCCGAATTTGAATTAGCAAACAAGAATATTCAAGATATTGAAACTCAAATGACAAAAAATCTGGAATTTCGGAAAAATCATCAACCATCTCTAAAATTACCTAATTGTGGAAGCGTTTTTAGAAATCCTATCGGCGATTCGGCGGGTAGACTATTAGATGACGTAGGTGCAAAAGAATTTGCCGTTGGTGGTTGCAAAGTTTGGGAACATCACGCGAATTTTATTGTAAACACAAATGATGCGACATCATTAGACATTTTAAATTTAATGTGTTTAATGAAAAATAAAGTTAAAGAAAAACACGATATAGATTTGTTTCCGGAAGTTTTTTATCTCGGGAACAAAAACAAAGATGAGGAAGAGTTATGCAAAATATTATATCAAAAGTAAACAAAGAAGCTAAAATCGCAGTTTTGGCCGGTGGTATGTCTTCAGAACGTGAAGTTTCAATGCGTTCGGGCAAAAATTGCTTTGAAGCGCTACAAAGATTAGGTTATAAAAACTCTCAATTAGTAATCGTTGACGAAAATATTGCGCAAACACTCAAGGCTGGAGAATTTGATTTTGCGTACAATGCTCTTCATGGCAAATACGGAGAAGACGGCTGCGTTCAAGGGATTTTAGAAATCTTAAAAATCCCATACACCGGATGCGGAGTTATGGCATCTTCTATTTGTATGAACAAAGAATACACCAAAAGAATTTTATCAACTTGCAAAGAAATTCCCCTTATCAAATCTGTTTTTGTTAAAAAAGGTGATAATGTAAAAGAAGTAACAAAAGATTTGCAGTACCCACTCATAACAAAACCGGTTTCGGAAGGTTCAAGTTTTGGTATGACTAAAGTTAACACACCGGAAGAATTGGAAAAAGCTTACGAAGAAGCTGTCAAATATAACGACGATGTTTTAATAGAAGAGTATTTGGATGGAATTTGTTCTACTGTCGGGGTTTTAGAAGGAACAAACGGACTTTTTGCAACTGAAATTCTAGAACTAAGACCAAAAAACGAATGGTATGATTATGAAGCAAAATATACAAAAGGAATGACCGAATTTGTATTACCGGCAGAATTATCCCCCGAATTAACGTCAAAAGTAAAATCGCTTGCCATAAAAGCTTTTGAACTTGCCGGCTGTAGCGGAGTTTCAAGAGTTGATTTTCATATTGTAAATGGAATTCCTTATATTTTGGAAATCAATACCAGCCCTGGAATGACAGAAACCAGTGATTTGCCGGCTCAAGCAGCAGCAATGGGCATTAATTATGACAATCTCGTACAATTGATATTAAACAGTGTAGGATTAAACAAATAAATGAGTGAAATTCAACCGGAAACAGAACAAAAAATTAAAAATATTAAACGTGAACGAAAAGTAATAAAAGGGCGTTTACGCAAAGAAAGAATTCGCTTTTTAGTAAAATTTTTAACAACGTTAGGGCTTGTTGCCGGCGTACTGGGATTTATAAAACTGGATGGATTGTACATGAATCCAAAGGCTTTTCAGCACATTGAAAACACAAGTGTAGAAATTATAAACAATCGAATTGTTCCTACGCATAAAATTCGAACCGTTTTACAATCAGTTCAACCTCCTCAAGGTTGCATACTTTTTGCCCGAACTGTAGAAATAAAAGAAAAACTAAAACAACTTGACCCAATAGAAGATATACACATCAGAAGGTATGCTTTCCCTGCAAGATTGCAAATTATTGTGCGAGAAAGCACACCAGTAATAACGATTGCTCCCGGCACAGATAAAAAACATGTCGCATACTTTACGGACAAAGGCAAAATTATAGGACAAGAATATTTGCCTTTGCATAATAGCTTTAAAACACTTTTAGTACTTTCCTACGGGAACAAGGGCGATGATTACTACAAATGGACACCTGAAAAAATCAAAGAATTACAGAAACTTGCCGCTTATATTGAAGCATACACAAAAGAACCCGTTGAATATATTGATTGCCGAAATCCTGAAGAAATTTTTGTCAAAGTTCCGACTTGGAACATTAGGATAGGAAAATTAGATAGTGGTCTGTATGACAGAATAAAAATTCTGCCATCAATAATTGCGGCACAAATAAATATTGACACCTCTAAAATTCAATATATTGATTTAATCTGGGAAAACGTCCGATACCTAAAATTAAACGGAGAATAAAAATGAACATATTTTTAGCACAAATAAAATTAAAAACCGCAAATTTTGATTACAACTTTAAGGCCATAAACTCAGTACTAGCTGAAAATTCTGCAGATATATTTATATTTCCCCAAGCGGACATCGCAGACCTAGGTGGTAAAGATTTGTGCTTTGATGAAAAATGCCGCCTTAACCAAACTGAATTCTATCAAAAACTTGCACTATCAAATCCCACCAAAACTTTTTTGATTGGTGATATTTTGATACAAGATGGCGAAATATTTGAAACTAAAACCGGATTTTATGAAATTAACGGCCATAACATATATGTCTCAGATACATTTAAAGACGACATAATATGTGATTTATATGTTTTGGCTAAAAACCGATATTTTGCGCTAAATACATACAAAAATTTTATAAACAGCATTGAAACCGCTTGTAATTTTGTATATGTAAATACTATTGCAATGGCAGACGAAAACATTTATGCCGGTGGCAGTTTTGCCAAAAACCGATATAACGATATCGTTATGCAAATGCCTTTATGCGAAGAAAACGGATGCAATATAAACTTTTCTTCCCCGATTAATTACAAAGAATATTCAAAAGAAGAACAATTACTAAAAGTTACAACATTTGCACTAAAAGAATACTGCGAAAATACCGGGTTTAAAAAAATTATTCTGGGACTTTCCGGCGGAATTGACAGTGCACTCACAGCCGCACTGGCAGCCAGAGCAATTGGTGCTGAAAATGTTTTAGGGATAATGCTTCCAAGCATGTTTTCTTCCCAAGGTTCTATTGATGATTCAGTTAAATTAGCACAAAACTTGGGTATTAAAACCGAAAAACACTCTATTGTTCCGATGTTTGATACTTTTATGGAAAAAATTGCACACGAAACTCTTGATACCTCAGGCAAAGAAAATTTAGCGGTTGAAAATTTACAAGCTAGATTAAGAGGGCTTATTCTGATGTTTTTCTCCAATAGAGACAACCGCCTTTTGCTTTCTACCAGCAACAAATCGGAAATGGCAATGGGTTACGGAACCTTATATGGTGATATGGCTGGCGGACTAAATTTGTTAGCTGATATGACTAAAACAAATGTTTATGCTCTATCAAATTATATCAACAAAGATGGTGAAGTAATTCCACAAGAAATCATTGACAAAGCTCCTTCCGCCGAATTAAGACCAAACCAAAAAGACCAAGACAGTCTTCCAGATTACGAGGTTTTGGACGATATTTTGGAAATGTATTTAGAACAAGGCTATTCCATTTCTGAAATTAGCGAAAAATACGACAAAAACTTAGTTGAAAAAATCATCAAAAAGGTTTATCGTTCTCAATTCAAAAGACATCAAGCTTGTTTAGGGATAAGGCTTACTGAACGTTCTTTTACCAATGGAATTAATTTACCTATTTTACAGAATTGTTATTAATAAATAAAATATAAAAAATGCTTTAGGAATTTAATCCTAAAGCATTTTTATTTGGTTCAATTTTATCGGTTTAGCATGAACAAGAACACGCACCACAGTTGCAAGAAAGTGCTTCTTTAGCTTCTTCCAATCTAACTTTAATACGGCCGTCAACGGCAATGCCTTCACCAGTTTTCTCAGAAATTAACAATGGGTTAATATCTAATTCGTCAATGAATTTGAAATCTGAAACTAATTGAGACAATCTCAACAATGTTTCTTCAATTTGATCCATTTGTGCCGGTGTAGTACCTCTTGCACCTTCCAACAATTTGTATGCTTTTACTGATTTAATCATTTCTTTAGCATCTATATCAGTTAGAGGAGCAATTCTGAAAGTTACATCTTTCATAACTTCAATAAATACACCACCTAAACCAAACATCATCATTGGTCCGTATTGAGGGTCTGTTGCAATACCACAAACCATTTCTCTGTTTCCTTTTACCATTTCTTGAATAATTACACCTTCAAGACCGTCAATAAGTCCTTTTTCAGTTAATTTTGAAATCAAGTCTTGATATTCGGCTCTCAATTGTTCTTCGGATTGAATATTTACTCTTACACCGCCAACATCAGTTTTGTGTGAAGTTGTTTTTGAAGTCATTTTCATAACTACCGGGTAACCGATTGAGTTACCAACCGTTACAACTTCTTCTTCTGTTGTCGCAAATCCAGATTTACATACTCTGATACCATAAGCATCAAGAACGTCAATAGATTCACGAGTAGTCAATTGAGCACGTCCTTCTTTTAGAGATTGTTTAATTATGCTTTCAGCTTTTGCTTTATCAACCGCATAAGATTTTATTTCTCCAACCGGTCTTTCTTGCCAAATTCTTTGTTGATTTAATCTCAAGAAACCTTCTGCAGCTTCTTCAGCATACATAAAGAACGGCATATTAACTTCCAAATTAGAAATTTCTGTAAAGAATTCATTTTTAGTCATAAATACACCAATAACCGGTTTTTGAGGATATTTTTTCTTAATTTCCATAACTGCTTTTGCAACGTCAATATCTTTCAATCCCAAGAACGGCAAGTAAATTACCATAATCATATCAACATTTTCATCAGCAATAACTGTTTCAAGAGTTTGTTGATAGTGTTCGATAGGTGCTGATGCAATCATGTCGATAGGGTTTTTAACAGAAGCAGCAGATGGCAAGAAACTACGTAATTTTTCTTTTGTTGCATCTGTAATTTGAGCCATTTGCATTCCATTTTCACAAATAGCATCAGTTGCCATGATACCAGGGCCACCTGAGTTTGTAATAATTGCAACTCTGTCACCTTTTGGAATAGGGCAGTTAGCAAAAACTTTTGCAGTTGAGAATAAATTTTTCAAAGAATATTCTCTTATTACACCTGATTGAGCAAGAAGAGCATTCGCTGCTTTATCTGCACCGGCCAAAGATCCAGTGTGAGAAGAAGCTGCTGATGCACCTGCTGCAGAACGACCTGCTTTTAGCGCAAGAACCGGTTTTTTCTTAGAAATTCTTGAAGCTAATTTTCTAAAGTTTGCAGGGTTTTGAATTGATTCCATGTAAAGAAGAATTTGATCAACATCTTCTTCATTTTCCCAATATTCAAGGGCAGTTTCTGCGTTAACATCGGCTTGGTTTCCGATTGAAATAAATTGAGCAAAACCTAAGTTAAGGTCTTTCAAAATATTCAATATACCACCGCCTAAAGCACCTGATTGAGAAACAAAACCGATGTGTCCGCGTTCTGGTAATGCTTCAGCGAATGTTGCATCCATAGACACAGCCGGATCAGTGTTAAGAACACCCAAACAGTTAGGGCCAACACATCTCATACCATATTCTCTAACTTTAGCCAACAATTGTTTTTCGGCCTCAGCACCTTCTGCACCAGTTTCTTTAAAACCGGCAGTAATAATACATAAACCTTTTATTCCTTTTGCGTGACATTGATCAATTGTATCCAAAACAAATTTAGCATTTACAACGATAACTGCCAAATCTACTTCACCTGGAATTTCCGCAATTGAAGTATATGCTTGAAAACCTTCAATAATTCCGCCTTTTGGATTTACAGGATAAACATTCCCCGTAAATTTGTAATCTCTCAATCTTTGCATAATTTCAGAACCAATTGTTTTTGGCTTTGTTGACGCACCAACTACAGCAATTGATTTTGGTTTCATGATTTTGTCTAAAATGCTCATTTATCTTTCCTTTCCTTGTATATTAAACATATACAACTTATTAACACTCATTTATACTTACTAATATCCTTCTTGTATCCATTCTCTAACTCTAAGTGTAGCTCCACACTCTTGTGCGATTTTCCTGCAAAGTTCAATATCGTGATGTTCGCCTTTATAACCCTCAACGATGCTGGCAATTGTTTTTATACCAGCTTGCGATGATGCTTTGATAAATTTTTTCACTTCATCGTATGCGCCACTAAATTTTGGTTGCGACAATCTGTCGTATTCTTGCGAGTTTTCGGCATTAAGACTAACCGAAATCTCATCAATTAACCCCACTAATTCCGGAATAATATTTCGCTTATAAACAAAATTGGCATGCCCGTTTGTGTTTATTCTTATTTTTACTTGCGGATAATTATCTCTAATATATTGAGCAACCTCTTTTAATATGTCTAATTTCAAAAGAGGTTCACCATAACCGCAAAAGACTACATCCTTATAATCGACGGTCAATTGGTCATTGAGTTGAGCAACAACTGCAGCTGCATCAAAATCTTCATCTTCAAGCCACATTTCTTGGCCACAAACATCGTCTTTATCTCTTCTCAAACAAAAAATGCAATCATTTGTACATCTATTTGTAAGATTTATATAAATTTTCCCATCTAATTGATATACTAAAGTGTTTGACATAACGAGCCTTTCAATAACAAAATTATTGCATGCTCAATTTATATTTACAAGCGGTAATTTAGCATTTTTTATCTTGGGAGTAATCCGCAGTTCCAGGGAATTTATCTTCACCTGTTCTCATCTTTGTAATCCAATATTGCATTTTTGGGATTAATGTTGACAAGAACAACGCTGATATAGCAAAACCTACACCCCAATTTGCAGTATTTTTAATGAAATTATCTCGATTAACTTTTTTGAGGATATCTGCGGTAACATCACAACCATCTTTTTTAGCTTTTGCGAGAATTTTTCTTGTATATTCGACAACATCTTCCTTCAAATTATCCAATTCACGCGAAGAAACAAATTTATACTTGTCTTTATAACCGCCATTAGTTGCAACATTATAAAGATTTTCTAAGAATTCAGGCATATTTATCGCACCTTCTCTAAAGATGTCTTTTACTTGATTTTTAGTCAAGATTGATACACCTTCTATTTGCGGTTGAAGTTTAGATATTTTTTCGGCTAATTCAGAATATTTCGCAATATCATCAGCCCCGAAAGTTCCGCAAGATGCGATATGTTTTTTGAAATTATCCAAAGAAATAACTTTATTTTCATCAAATTTCGCCAGTAGTTTTTTATCAATTAAGCCAACATTGTTATTATCTCCTAAGGCTTTTCGTGCAAATTCTTCAACAGACATCTTACCACCGTTTTCTTTTAACAACGAATTCAAATGCTGCGTAACTTGTTCTGCTGCAACTGGGTCTAAACGAGTTTTCTTGCCATCTTCTAATTGATTTAACCATCTGTTTATATTCGGCATACTAAACATATAGAAGTAAATTGACGTTAAATCCCTAAACAAAACTTCAGTTCTCTCATGATTATTTCTGGCACTAACAGTACGACCGCCGGCAATACCCACATCCGTAGAAAGAAGTTGATATGTAGGATCATTTTCGAATTTATTAGCAACTGAAAGCAATGTCGCATAATTCATTCCGAAAGAAACATCTTTATTTTTATCTTTTCCTTTCATAAAATTGTCCATAGTGAAAGCGATAGGCGCTCCGACGGATTGTTGTTGAGTTGAATTTTGATTTGGTTGAACATTTGTTTCTGCCATTTTTTTGGCTCTATACACATTTGTGATATGTTGATTAATTTTTGGAACAACAAGACCTACCAAAACGTTAGCAAGCAAAATACTTGAACCGATTTTTAAGGCTTTGAATTTTGCAATTTGTTCCGTTGTTAAATTTTGGACAAATTTACCGACTTTACCTGCGGCTTTATTTTTTAATTTGATAGCTTTATCATCATGTAAGAAATTTCTGAGAGGATTTCGCACACCATCTTTTTCTGCGTCAAAATTTGCCGTATGAAGATTTAATAGTTTTTTACCGATAGCATCGTTCATTTTGTTGAACATTTTAACGCCACCAAACCAAAAAGCCGCCCCTATAGCTTCTTCGGTAAAACGTTCTCTGGATTCTTCAAATCCACCCCTATTATAAGCTTGCAATGTTCTTCCACCAGTAACAAAGCATTCCAATAATACAAGCGGCACAAGGCTTCGCTGGCCTATACCGCGAATAAATCTTCTTGAATAACTAAAATCTGATATGCTTTGTGGGGATATTTTCATAAACTTCTACCAAATCAACTCTGTATTTAACATGTCTGAAAACTTTTTTTTGCCAAATATCAAAGCTATTTTAATACTTTGTTACAAAATAAGTATAAAATCTACACTAATTAAGTTTTGTAAAAGAAAGTATATACAAGTGACAAGTTTATTTTTTATGAGAGTTATAATTGCATAGGTGATAATAATGTTAGAGAATATTACTTTAAAATCTCATAATCAAGGATACAAAAGAGCTTGTCCAAAACCAAAACCAACCCAATTTGGACATAATTATTCTCATTGCGAAATTACCCCCTCTAAAGATGAAATTTCTCTAAAAAGAAAAGTTGCAGCTACAACTGCACTTGGAGTCATCGCTGCTGTAGCCGGCATCGCAAAAAAACAGAATTTCAAATTAAATCCAAAAACCATTTTTTCTCAGTCTCCAAAAGATTGGGCAATTTTCAAGATAAAAAATCCGAAAAAACCTAACGGTAAAACATTGGAATTAGAAGAAAAAGAAATAATGCTAATCGGAGCTTCTTCAGTTTTAGGAGGACTCGTGGGTGGTGTTGCATTTGATGATAAAAAACATACGGTTGCAAAACTAAAAGAATCTCTAAACCAATACTTTGGCAATATCATTGTTCCGTTAGCGTTTGTTGCAGTTCCGTCAAGATTTTATAAAAACAACAAAGAAACGATACAAAAATATGTCCCTCAATTCAAAAATCCTAACAAATCAAAAGGATTAAAATTTGCAAATACTTTTATGCGCGCAATTCCACCTATCGGCTTGACAGGCGTATTCTTAGGCGCCGGAATAATTGCCGGAAACCGAGTTTCAAACTTTATTAATGAAAAACTTTATCACAGAAAAGTTGAACGAGAAATAAGACCTACCGATTTTGCTCCACATTTAGATGATGTCGGACTGGCAGTTACATTAATGGCCCCTGAAACCGTTGCCGGTAGTGTCATTTCTAAATTTATTCCGCTAGCTTTAATGGTTGCCGGAAACAAAGTCGGAACATCTAAAGAAAGTTAAATCGCCTTTTGCATCTACAATAAAGCATCGTATACTCGTTTAACTTCTTGAATATCTTGCCACATCAACCATTTTGGCGAACCTTTTTCTCTTGAATCATTCCTTAAAAGGTACGACGGATGAAAAATCGGCATCATTTTTGACTCATAAGGACCATCAAACCATTTTCCTCTGGCTTTAGTAATTCCCCGCTCTTTTGGCAACATTGTATTAAGTGCAATATTTCCGCAAACAAGGATGATTCGAGGCTTTAAAATATCAATTTGGGATTTCAAAAAATATTCACACGCTTGCTTTTCTTCCGGTAGTGGATTTCTATTTTCCGGCGGACGGCATTTTATTGTGTTACAAATGTATACATGCTCATCTCTTGAAAGCCCTACAGAAGCAAAAATTTTATCCAACAATTGACCCGCCTTACCGACAAAAGGTTTACCTTTCTGATCTTCCCAATACCCGGGCGCTTCTCCAATTAGCATTAATTTTGAATTTGGTATACCATCAGAAAAAACCGTATTCGTGCGAGTTTTATAAAGTTCGCATCCCATACACGTTTTACATTGATTTTCCAAAACTTCTAATTCATCAACAATCATAAAAACCTCTTTTAAAAATATTATACTATTATTTAAATTTGATATTAAGATGGTGTAAAGAATATAAAATATTTCTTAACAATATTGACAAATTTTATTATCTTTGTGGTTTATTATTAAAAAAGCAAATTGACAATAAATTTAATAAGGATTTATACATTGCAAAATACAATTAATAAAAGATATATGTCTCAACCGAACAAACCTTTTCAAAATCTAAAAGGTATTGACGGAATTTCTGTTTTTGAAGTTGAAAACAAATTAAAAACTTTATTTATGAATGAATTAAATTCATCAAATTCAATATTTTTAAAAGTGTCAGATAATGTTATTCATAATCTGGCATTATTTTTATCCGGCGTAAAATCAAGAAGTTGCGCCATCGGCATTGCAGGTGAAACCGCCAGTGGAAAATCTACAATAACACTAGATATCATAGACACAATAAACGATTTTGCCAAAGAATATGGAATAAACAAGGCCATAACCCGCATTAATACTGATGATTATTATTATGATAGGTCAGAAATGGTGAAACAAGCCGGAAGTTTTGCCGAATTCGCAAAACATTATGATTTAGATATTCCCGAAGCACTTGAACTCAGCCTTATGAAAGAACATATTCATCAAATTTTGGAAGGAAGAACCGTTTATCTTCCAAAATACGACATGTCCGGAACCGCAATCAGAACCGACAATGTTCAAAAGGCCGAACCTTCAAAAATAATTATTTCAGAAGGTTTATTTACATTAACCGACAATGTCGTTGATGCTTTTGATTTTAAAATATACGTTGACGTAACAAGAGAAGTTCAAAAACAAAGATTTTATCAAAGAGCGCAAGAACGCAATTTGGGTGATTCTGTAGATGAAGTTTACAACAATGCCTCAAACAAAGCCCAAATTTACATCCATCCAACCGCAATGAAAGCAGATATTATTTTATCCGGCGAAGCCGATAGATGCGCGTACAAAATTTTCGTAGGAAAGTTACTAAATATAATAAAAGAAATTCATTTCAATAATGTTTTATTATATTCTTAATTACAAAACAACAAACTAAGCCATACGATTTCTGTACATACTGTTGATACTATTTACACGACGCATACGTTTTTCAATGATTTCACGAGCTTCATCAGACATTTGACTAAAACCTCTCAAACGTTTTGTGTCTTCTGCTTGATTTGAATCTTGTAAAAACGTACCCGCAATTTGAACAGCTGAACCGGCTAGTTGTGTCCATTTCTCAAAATTATCCATTTTGGTTTGTTTTTGTTCTTGTTTAGCAAATGTTTTATGTGCGCTACGCATCATGCTTTCTTTATTAAGTGCACTTGCTCTTTCTGTATCACCAGAATTCATAGCATTGAACATTTCACCCATCAAATCTTCAGTATCAATATCTGCAAATTCCTCTGAAGCACCTTCATTTTTAATATTGTTTGCTTTTCTTTTTTGTTCTGCTTGATAAGCTTTTTTCTCTTCTTTTGACATATTGGCAACTCGTTCTTTTTCAGCTTGTTTTTTAGCTTTAGCTTGTGCTTTTGCAGTTTTCTTATCAGTATTTGTTGTTTCTGAAGAATTTGTTGTATCAGTTGTTGTATTTGTATTATCTGTCGGAGTTGTTGTAGATGTTGAGCTATCAGAATTTAAGTCAATACCTTGGATAGTATCTGCAAGTTCAGCTTCTACAGGCGCAAATGGTGAAATCGGCTCATCATTATTAACAAGTAATTGCGCTGAAGAACTATCATTATTGTTATTGTCTGTACTATTATTTTCTGTATTGTTATTTTCTGTCGGAGCATCTGAATTGGTGTCTCCTTCTTTATCTACAGATGAAGAATTACTATTTTCCGGTTGTTTTTTATCTGTTCCCCTTGATTCTTGAACTTGATTGTCTTGGTTTTCATTATTTTCTTGTGCATTTTTGTTTGCGTCATTTTTCTCTTGAGCTTTACCCATTTTAGAGGCAGCTAATTGCCCGATCGATGCCGCAGTACTAATCGCACCACCAATAGCCCCTAAAGTTTGAGCAAATTTGCTATCTTCACCAACCATTGTCATAATTTGGCTTGTTGAAGTCATAGCAGTACCGACTGCACCGGCTATTGTTGAAATTTTACCAAGTGTAGATGCATCTCCCAATTTTGTCAATGATTCAGCAGAGTTTGTTAATGAAGCACCGATACCAGCAATTGTAGATATATTACTTAACGCACCGATAGCTTCTTTACCTTGTACCGCTCTAACATTATTAACCAAGCTTGCTCCTGAAGAAACTACATTCAAACCAGCACTTACAACACTTAATGTCGATACAGCTTGTCCTGCAACTCCAGCTCCACCAGAAACAGCAGAAAGTGCAGCTTGACCTAAAGACATTAAACCAGCAGCTAAGTTACCATTAGCAATTTGAATAGTAGCTTTAGCAACACCACAAGCCAAAGTCCCTTTAGTACCTATACTTACCATTACAGAACCAGCAGCAGCGGTAAACGGTGAAGCCAACAATATAGTACCGGTTGCTGTAGTTATTTGAAAAACATTTTCGGCAATACCAACAATACCTAATTGTTTATTAAGTTTCTTTTGTTTTGCTTCTTCAGCTTTTTGCGCATCATTAATTTTCTTTTCTCTTGTTTTAACAACTTTGTCATATCTTTTACTGCTTGTTTTTGTAATTTTACCTAATCTATTAATTTTCACTTTATTCTTGTCAACAACACGTCCTTTTTGAGTAAAAGTTGTTCCTAACACATTTAGACGAGCTTCATTTGCAGCAATAGCCTCAGTATTTTTAGGTGCTTGAGCTGTAGTCGCAGAACCAACAGACATACTAAATGCTTGTGTCGTACCGGCTGACGCTTGAGCATTGTTTGACGCCGCCATAGGCGAAGAAGATTGTGCGCTCTCATCTTCGGCAATCATTTGCTCGCTTTCTGCAACTAAAACCTCAAATTCAGATGCGATTTCTTCTTGTTTTTTTACGGCTTGTGTTGACTCTTTAGTCATTTTGATAATTTCTTTTTGATTTTTCTTCATTTGTTTTTGAAGTTTTTTAGCTTCTTTTTCAAGCTCTTTTTCAGTTTTATCAGCATCTTTTTTAACTGCAATAGAATCTTTATTATCTTCTTTTGCACTGCCAGTAGTATCGGTAACTTGACCTTGTGCATCATCAGTTGATGTTTCTTTTTTCTCTTCTTTTTTTGTTGGGACGACACTATTTTGACTATTCATTGTTGTATTAGTTATTGTGGTTGGCTCAATTGAAGTAGTTGTAGCCTGATTGTTATTGGTTACAAGAGAAGATACTTTTTGACCAACTACAGAAGTTACAGTACCAGCAAATGAAGTTGGTTCTGTTGGTTCCGTTGGCTCAGTTGGCTCAGTTGGTTCAGTTGAAGTTGTCGGCTCTGTAGGAACAGTTGGTTCCGTAGGCTCTGTTGAGGTTGTCGGTTCAGTCTCGTCACCTTCTTTGCCCTGAACAATTTTTAACGCTTGTTTCAAATTTTCATCAGAAATCTCTATTTGACCATCGGTTGTACTTATTGCGCCAAAACCTCCGATAGCCAAATCAATTAAACTAATACCCGAAGCTGTACAAGCCGCACCAAAGGCAGTGTGTGTTGTACCCAAGGCAATTAATGCAACACCGATTGATGCAGTAAACGGATTTGACAACAATGCAGTACCAGTTGCAATTTCACTAATACCACTTACCGTCATATATCCACCAAATGCAGTAAATACAGTGCCTTTAACGGTTGTTGCAGTCATTGTATCTTTTGCATCCGGCAAAGTAGCATCATAACGTTTATTTTTCTCTAATGCTTTATTAAATCTTTCTTCTGCGGTTAAATTATTTTCTTCAATTTCATTTTCTGTTTTTTGAATTTCATTAATCGCTGAAGTAGCTTCACCACTAGCTTCAGTTGGTTCGGTTGGTTCAGTTGGTTCAACCGGTTCTGTAGGATCAGTAGGAATAGTCGGTTCAGTTGCGGTGGTAGGTTCTGAAGAGTCTTCGATAACTTGTTCTTCAGTCTCAATTTTTTCTTCTGCTTTTTCGTTTTTATTTTGCGCTTGTTTAACTTCTTCTAAAGCTTTTTCACCTTCTTGCTCTGAATCTTCACCTTCAGCTTTTACTGCAGCTATTAAAGCTTCTGTAGATTTTGCATTTTGAGCGGCATCTGCGAGGTCAACTTCTTGAGGTTGTTCTTCTTGTGTACCCTCTGTATTTTCACCCGATTCTGAACCATCAGCATCAGTGCCACCTGCATTTCCCGCGCCTGTAGTATCAGCAGCTGGAGGCTCGGTAACATCCGCACTACCATCACCTGATGGTGCAGGTTCTGTTGTAGGTGCTGGCTCAGTAGTTGGCTCAGTAGTTGGTTCAACCGGTTCTGTAGAAGTTGTTGGCTCAGTTGTATCGTCCACATCCGGCATATCAACTTTAGCTTGTCCGTTTGTAACCAATTCTTGTTCAGTTTGCATAACCTCACCGGTTTCAATTTGCAAATCCATAATTGAAGCAACACTATTCAAATCTATTTGAGTTTGAATAGAGAAATCTTGGGCATCAACACCTGTATCCATAGTTTTCTGTGCGAGATTTTTTGCCATTGAAACCGCAATTACATAACCTAAGAAGCCACCAACGTTAAACGCTCTTGAAAAACCGGTTTGAGTCGATTTATCTTTTAAGTTAAAGTTTTTGAAACTTTCTGCAACTTCAACCGCGTCATCACCTGCAAAACCAACTTCTTTTGATAATTTATTTTTTTCACCCAATTGAATTGTGATATCTTCCATTAATGCAATATCTTTCTTCATTTCATCCATGAAATTTTCGTTTTCATCGGCGAAAATTGTTTGCAATTCTTCAAAACGAGATTGCTCAGAGTCAGAAAGTGTTTCACCATTCTTAACTTTCTTTTGCAATTTTTCCCATTCGGAAGCGATTTTTTTCATCTCGTCAAGAGATTCAATTTGATTGTCTTCGGCTTCTGCTTGAATTGCCTCAAGTTCTGCTTGAATTTGGTTTAAATCTTCAAGAGATTTTTTTGATTCTTCAGTTTTAGTTTCACAAGACTGAATAGCTTTTGTTGCATTTTGCTTAAACGCAACATACGAATCTTCTTTCACCGGAGCATCTGTTTCGTCATTTGTAGTTTGAGTTTCAGCTTCAGTTTCAGTAAGGAATTGGGAAGGGTCACTATTTTCCATTGAATGCGCCCAGTCAAGAACTTCTTGCGGGATAACTACGCCTTCGTTTTCCATTGCAAGAATTTCTTCATAAGAATATTGGCTCCATTCAGGGTCGAATAAAGCTCCCGTATCTTGGGTGTAACTTTCAAGAGTAAGCGAACGAGCTTTTGCTTCTGCTGTATAAACCGACAAAGGTGTTGCGCCGACTTTTCCGTCAGTAATCCAAGTTTCATAATCAAAATCTACATCTTCATACGCAAAAAGGCCTTGACGTTTCGGCATAACATATTGCACGTTGCCAAATCTGTCGAGAATAGGATCACCATTTTCATCGACAAGCAATTCTTGATATTGACGGCGTATTTCAAGTATGCTTAAAATCTTCACGTTTGACCTTTCCTGTTAATTTCCTTAATCGTTATATCGGCCAAAATATTAGATAACTTTAGCTTTTTACGGCTTTTGTTACATTTTGTAAAGCTTGAAGAAACCTCGTTATTTATACCCGAATTTTCACAAATTGTAATGTTAAAGTTGTTTAACCAAAAATTACATGTTTATTGAAATATATCTTGTTTGTGTGATAATTTTTGTAAAGCTAGAATTATGATGTAAAAATTTATAAATAGCGAAAGTACACAATATAAAAAGGAAAAAAGAAAAATGGCAAGAAAAACTCCATTGGAAAAAATCAGAAATATTGGTATTGCAGCGCACATCGACGCCGGCAAAACCACTACTACTGAACGTATCTTGTTTTACACAGGTAAAACACACAAAATTGGTGAAACTCACGAAGGTGCTGCTGTAACAGACTTTATGGAACAAGAAAGAGAACGCGGTATCACTATTCAATCAGCTGCAGTTACTGCTTCTTGGAAAGATCACCAAATTAACATTATCGACACCCCAGGTCACGTTGACTTTACTATCGAAGTTGAACGTTCACTTCGTGTATTAGACGGTGTTGTTGCTGTATTCTGTGCTGTTGGTGGTGTTCAATCTCAATCTGAAACAGTTTGGAGACAAGCTAACAGATACGAAGTTCCACGTATGGTATTCGTAAACAAAATGGACAGAGTTGGTGCAGATTTCTACAGAGTTGTTGACCAAATTAAAAACAGACTTGGTGCAAATGCTGTGCCTATCCAATTGCCAATTGGCGCTGAAGATTCATTTACAGGCTTGGTCGACTTAATGACAATGAAAGCTGAAATCTATACTAACGACCTTGGTACTGATATAAGAGAAGAAGATATTCCGGCTGAATTGGCTGAAAAAGCAAAAGAATATCACGATGCAATGGTTGAAGCTATCGCATCTGAAGACGATGCTTTGATGGAAAAATTCTTTGAAGACCCAGAGTCTATTACTATTGATGAATTAAAAGCTGGCTTGAGAAAAGCAGTTTGCGATAACAAAATCGTACCGGTTTGCTGTGGTACAGCGTTCAAAAACAAAGGCGTTCAATTACTTTTGAACAACGTTGTTGACTACATGCCATCACCGGTTGATGTAAAAGCTATCGAAGGCGAATTGGAAGACGGAACAAAAACTGAAAGACATTCTTCAGACTCTGAACCGTTCTCTGCATTAGCATTTAAAGTTATGACAGACCCATTTGTTGGTCGTTTGACATTCTTAAGAGTTTACTCAGGTGTTATCACTTCAGGTTCATACGTACTTAACGCTACTAACGGCAAAAAAGAACGTATCTCAAGATTGGTTCGTATGTACGCTGACCAACGTCTTGAAGAAAACGAAATCTATGCTGGTGACATCTGCGCAGCAGTTGGTTTGAAAGATACTACAACCGGCGATACATTGTGTGATGAAAAAGCACCTATTATCTTGGAAAGAATGGAATTCCCTGAACCGGTTATTTCGGTTGCTATTGAGCCAAAAACTAAAGCTGACCAAGACAAAATGGGTATCGCACTTCAAAAACTTGCAGAAGAAGATCCTTCTTTCAGAGTTAAGTCAGATGCTGAAACCGGCCAAACAATTATTTCCGGTATGGGTGAACTTCACCTTGATATCATCGTTGACAGATTGCTAAGAGAATTCAAAGTTGACGCTAACGTTGGTAAACCACAAGTTGCATACCGCGAAACTATCCTTGGAAATTCAGACCAAGACTCTAAATTCATCCGTCAATCAGGTGGTAAAGGTCAATATGGTCACGTTAAAATCAGAATTTCTCCTGCTGGTGAAAACGAAGGTTTTGTATTCGAAAACAAAATCGTTGGTGGTGCTATTCCGAAAGAATACATCGAACCAGCAAGAAAAGGTATGGAAGAAGCGCTTGAAGGCGGTATCTTAGCCGGATATCCAATGATTGACGTTAAAGTTGAACTTTACGACGGTTCATACCACGAAGTTGACTCTTCTGAAATGGCGTTTAAAATCGCTGGTTCTATGGCTATCAAAGACGGCTGTAAAAAAGCTAGACCTTGTATCCTTGAACCTATGATGAAAGTTGAAATCGAAATCCCTGATGAATTTACCGGTACAATTATCGGTGATGTTTCAAGACGTCGCGGACGTGTTGAAGGTCAAGAACCTCTTGGAAACACCGGTAACGTAATTATCAGAGCAACAGTTCCTCTTGGAAACATGTTCGGTTACGCAACAGACCTACGTTCTAATACTCAAGGTCGTGGTACATTCTCTATGGAATTCAAATGCTACGAACAAGTTCCTAAGAACGTTGAAGAAGAAATCATCTCAAAATCAGGTGCAAAAGCATAAGATTTTGATGGAACAATTTAAAGCGCGGCGCCAGATGGTGCCGCGCTTTTTACATATTTGCCCCAATCACAAACAACATATATAATATAATCATGAAAAAGTTTAATTTCTTTAATCAATATCGAGATCCGGTCATAATACTTGATAAAGATTTCAAAATCGTTTATCAGAACAATGCTTTTTATCGGAAATTTAGCAAAATTTCCGATATCCAAAAATTTTCACACAAAATGAATTTTGACATCTGCCCGCTCGATAGTGAAAACATCAATATATATTCCCCAATTTATCAAGCAGTAATTTCTAACGAAAACTTTTCAGCTTATGTAACTTTTGACAACCTAAATAAAAAACAATATTTTGACTTATACGCAGTCAAAAGAAGAAAATATACTATAATTTTTCTGCTCGATATTACACCT
This sequence comes from Candidatus Gastranaerophilaceae bacterium, assembly GCA_045538535.1. Taxonomy (GTDB): domain Bacteria; phylum Cyanobacteriota; class Vampirovibrionia; order Gastranaerophilales; family Gastranaerophilaceae; genus RUG14219. Next base: position 79,169 of record JAZSRN010000024.1, read on the forward strand.
GAAATTAAACTTGAAAACCTCGAAAAAACAAACCAAAATCTACAAAAAGAACTTTTAAATTTAAAAGAGGAAAACACAGAACTCTTAAACATCAAGCAAAAAGCACAAGCACAAGCTATCCGAATAGCCCTAATCAACAAAGTTTCGAACATTATAAGAAGTAGCATTAACCTTTCCGAAATCATATATTCAGCACTCCAAGAACTTTCAATTATGTTTGGAGCATACAAAGCTTATTACGCCATCTACGAAAACTCGCACTTTAAAATACAAGAAACCTATGGGGAACTAAACAAACCAAAAGAATTTGAATTTGACGACAACACAAACTCAATAATAAAAAATAAAGATATTGCTGCAACAAATTGTTTATTAGAATACAAAGGTGCAATTCCTTTTGCCCGTCCGGTATTAAGAATAGTTATTCCAATCTACCACGTCGAAAAGCTGCTTGGGACAATAGTTTTGCTCTCTCACAACAAACGTGAACTAACCGAAGAATTGGAAATTTTAGAAGCAATATCTTCCCAAATTTCAAACGCAATTACTCGCGCAGAGCTTTATCAAAAAAATATTCAAACTGTAAACGAATTACAAAAAGCAATGAAAGAACTTAAAGAAGCACAAGTTCAACTCATCAATTCTGAAAAAATGGCTTCACTTGGGCAATTGGTAGCCGGCGTCGCACACGAGATTAATACACCGGTCGCTTCTATTAAATCTAACAATGAACTCTTTACAAAACTAATCGCGCAAATAGAAGATTCGGAATTGCACGAAATGGCGGAAAGCTTGAATACTATTGATAAAGAGGCCATTCAAAGAATAAATAATATCGTAACTTCATTGAAAAAATTTGTTCGCCTTGACGAGGCCGAATTACAAGAAGCGAACATTAACAAGGAAATTGACATTACTCTAGATTTGATAAGACACGAAACAAAAAATCGAATTGAGATAATAAAAAACTACGGAAACTTGCCTCCCATCAAGTGTTACCCTAATTTACTGAACCAAGTTTTTACAAACATTTTAATTAACGCATGCCAAGCAATAAAAGATCGCGGAACAATAACAATTTCAACTACATATAGGGCGGAAAGCTTGACTGTGTCTATAAAAGACACCGGCTGCGGAATTTCAGAAGAAAATTTAAACAATATTTTTACTGCAGGATTTACAACCAAAGGCGTTGGCATCGGAACGGGTTTAGGCTTGGCAATTTGCCAAAAAATAATTGCGCAACATGATGGGGAAATTATTGTAAATAGTGAACTCAATAAAGGTAGTGAGTTCATTATTACTATCAATAGTAAGTAGGAATTGTTAATAAGTGTTAAAAAAAACACCTATATATTCTAATAAAGAGGTCAATTATTATAAAAACAATCACACAGATTTTTTAAAATACATTCATTTTACATGCATTAAAATAAAACGTGTGTTATAGTTATAGTATAAAGTGTGAAGATTACCCTTTATCAAAACTTAAACTTCACCGGTAAAAGGACAATTTTAAGTAATATGTTAACAAAAAGTAATAAACTATAAAAATAAAGCAATTAATTCATTCAAAATTTGTTTATAAAAACATAAGTGTGTGAATGAACTATTATTGTGTGTAGGAGAAAAGTAGAATGACAATTAGTGTAAGCAGCAAAAAGAAACAAGTTAAGAAATCATTTGATGAATTATTAGTAGACTTGCGTACAAGCAACTCCGAAAAAGTCAGATATAACGCCGCAAGAGTTTTGGGCGAAATGGGCGATTCAAAAGCAGTTGAACCATTGATTGACGTATTAAAAAATGACAAAAACGGTTCAGTAAGACTATATGCCGCTCGTGCACTTGGTGAATTAGGCGATTCAAAAGCGACAATTCATTTGATTGAGTCTTTAAGAGAAGACCGCAACGTTGACGTTAGAGTTCGTGCAGCACGCGCATTGGGCCGTTTGGGCGGAGCAATCGTTGTTGAGCCTCTTGTTGAAGCTCTTAACGATGAAAACCCTCAAGTTTGTATCACTGCAACTGATGCATTAATTGAAATTGGTGACGTTGCAACCGATGCATTAATTGAGTCATTGGATCACGAAAAAGTAAACGTCAGATGCGACGCAACACGTGCTTTAGGTGAAATCGGAAACAAAAAAGCTGTTGATAGAGTGATTAATATGTTGTATGATGAATGGGTAAACGTACGTATTTATGCGGTTACATCATTAGGAAAATTAAACGATACAAAAGCAGTACCTGCATTGATTGATGTTATGAAAAATCGTTCCGAAAATGAACTAGTTAGAGCAGGTGCAGCTGCAGCCTTAGGTGTACTAAGAGACCAAAGAGCATTGCTTCCGCTAAGAGAATTAATTATGGAAGCTGAAGAATTGGGTGAACTTGAAGACACCGCTCTAAAATCTTTCAAAAAGATTATGGCTGCAAACTGGCAAGCTATTCCGGGCGCAACACCTCAGAAAAAACCGGCAACTGTTTAAGCTTGACACAAAAAATAATTTACACAAACGATTCGTTCAATACCGAACGGGTCGTTTTACATTTCTAATATTGCAAAAAATTCGAATATAGTTTATAATGAATTTAGAGTACAAACATAGAGGATTTTGATGCAAAATTACCATTTACATTTGGAAAACAAACAAGACAAATGGCTCAAATTAAATATGCATTATTTTAATCGGGCTCGTTCAGCATTTACCTTAGCTGAAGTTCTAATTACACTAGTAATTATAGGAGTTTTAATGGCGATTTTAATCCCGACATTCCTTGAAAATTATGAAGCGCGAAAATTCGCACCAAAAATAAAAAAAGCATATTCAGTATTAAAACAAGCAGTAATAACATCAGAACTTCTAAACGCATCTACTGAATATTGGAACTATAATCTTGAAGCCAAAGATTTTTATGAACAATACCTCAAAAATTATTTTTACATTATTGAAGAAACTACGGCAAAAACCGTGCAATCAAGAGGTATCGTTTACTACAACATGGATGGCACCGTTTCGTCCGAAGATTTTGTCAGCGGAGAAAATACCGTTGTTGCAACTCTTGCTGATGGATTTTCAATGTTTATTTCAGAATACAAAAACGAAAAATACAAAGCCATCGGTATTGATATTAACGGCACATACAAAAAGCCAAACATTATAGGGAAAGATTTCTTTTTATTTGCAATTCAACCAAGATACGGACTAACCCCATACGGATACGCAGAAAGCGGAAAGATTTCATTTGGTACCACATACGAAGCAAACAAATTAATGAACGATACACCCTACGGTTGCAGAAACATTGGGGCATATTGTTCTGCATACATAATTTTACAAAATTGGGAACTTGATAAAAATTATCCGCGATGAGCATTGTAATGCGACGACTGCTCAAATTCAATTAAAAACTCTCCGACAGTTTGCCCAAATACATTCGCAACGTTTATAAGAAAATCTAGTTTTACGCCTTGTTTGAGATTTTCAACTCTACTTACAATTGCAGAATCTACATCGGCAATATTCGCAAATTCATTCAACGATACATTTAAACCTTCTCGTTTTTCTTTTATAAATTTTCCTAAATTTAAGTATTGCATTTTCTCAATTATTCTATATAATAGAAAGAAAATCATTGAGATTTCTCAATAGGAAGGTTGATGAGTATGAAAATTAAAAACATTAAAAATCATCACGCTAATGCAAAAAATAATTTAGGTTTTACGTTAGCCGAAATGATGGTTGTAATGCTTATTTTGTCAATTGTTTTGGCAGCATTTGCCCCAGTAATGACAAGAAAAAGTAAGGTCGATATGTCTAGCCCTTGGAAATGGATTGAAGGTGGTGCCGGAGATATTAGATACGCTGTCAATTCCAGCAGCCAAATGGCAATTATCGGAAAATCTCAAAGGACTGCCAATTCTTCTGGTCGTTTATTAATTAATGCGAACGATAATGCATTAAATCATATTGTGTTTGAAAGTAAAGGTACAGAAACAGGAGTTTTGAGGACTACTGAATATGGTGTTTTGCTTGGTTCAATTAAAGATACAAGTGGTAATAATATTTCACAAGGTGCGTTAGATTCAAACTTTAATGCTGTTGTTATTGGACAAGACATAGAAAGTCCAAAGCTTAATACTGTTGCTATTGGCAGAAATATCGGTAATGCCGAAGATATTATTGCTATAGGACATTCAGCATTAGGAAAGGCTTCTGAAAATTCTAAAATCAACATAGCAATCGGGATGTCTGCTATGGGGACAGGGATTCCGGCCAGCAATAACGTAGCAGTAGGTCAAAATGCAATGTATAATGCAAGTTATGCAACTTATAATGTTGCTATAGGTCAAGGTGCTATGTATTTTAGTGGAGGAGATGCTTCTGAATATAATGCATATAATACAGCTATAGGTTATCAAGCTGCTTATACTGGGAGCAAGTTGGATGCGCGTACAGCTATAGGTTATCAAGCTTTGTATAAGGGCGGAACGGATGGGTCTACTGCTGTGGGATATCAAGCATTGTATTCTTCGGATAATGAAAAGTACAATGATAATGGGCCAATTGCAAACACTGCAGTTGGGTACAAGGCTTTATATTCAAGTACAAGCGGAATGAGTAATATTGCGGTAGGTAAAGAAGCTTTATCGGGCAATACCCTAGGAAATAACAACATTGCGATAGGTAATAGCGCATTAAAAGATAATGCTTATGGTGAAAGAAACATAGCAATTGGTACAGAAGCGTTAAAGAGTAATAAGAAAACTTCTTTTGGAAGCGGAGATACCGTAGGTTGGGCTCAAGCAGCTGATAACATAGCAATCGGGTATAGCACATTGGCAAGTAATGTAACTCCTGGTGGTAACATAGCGATAGGAACTAATGTATTGACTGCAAATACTGATGGTTGGTTCAATACTGGTGTGGGTAATAGAGCCCTTAGTTATAACACTACAGGCGAGTATAATGTAGCCATTGGGGCAAGCACTCTAACTAAGAATACAGTAGGTTCTAACAACACAGCCATTGGTGCAAACGCTTGCCAAAACGTTACGGGTTCAAACAAAACTTGTATCGGTATAGGTTCTGGGCCTGATAGTGGTCACGAATGGGCAACTGATAATGTAGAACGTATTTTTATTGGTGGTAAATCTAAAT